>VAZZ01000334.1:0-10735 GCA_005884715.1 Alphaproteobacteria bacterium
TGTGCACCGAGATGGTCGAGATCCATCATGCGAGCGATGTGGCGCCCTATGTCGAATTGCGCAATTGGGACGACCGGGACATCCCCGCTCTTGCCCGCATCGCCGAGAAGATCCACGATCATCGCTCGCTCGCCGGTCTCGAGCTCTGTCATTCGGGCTATACGGCTGTCAATCTCTATTCGCGCGAAACGCCGATCGCGCCGATGGCGATGAATGCCTCATCCGTTCATTTCGATCCGGTGCATGCGCGCGCCATGGACAAAGAAGATATCCGCGATCTGCGCAAGACCCATCGCGCCGCGGCACTGCGTGGAAAGAAGGCAGGTTACGACCTGATCTATGTCTATGCCGGGCATGGGCTAGGCATCTTCCAGCAGTTCCTGTCGCGCGCCACCAATGACCGCTCGGACGAATATGGCGGCTCGCTTGCAAACCGGGCCCGCCTGCTGCGCGAAGTCATCGAGGACACCAAGGACGCAGTCGGCGATACATGTGCCGTTCCGGTTCGCATCGCAATGAACGAATTCTTAGGCGCCGACGGCCTCGAACCCAGAGAGGTCGAGGACGCAATCGCCATGATGGCCGAGCTTCCCGATCTCTGGGACCTGTCGTTGGCGGCCTGGCCCAATGACTCGCAGACGTCGCGCTTCTCGGAGGAAGGATTCCAGGAGCCCTATATCAAGGGCGTCAAGAAGCTGACCAGCAAGCCGGTCGTCGGGGTCGGTCGCTATACATCGCCCGATGCGATGGTGCGCGTCATCCGCCAGGGCATCATGGACATGATCGGGGCGGCGAGACCCTCGATCGCCGATCCTTATCTGCCGAAGAAGATCGAGGAAGGCCGTCTCGACGACATCCGCGAATGCATCGGCTGCAATATCTGCGTGACCGGCGATTATACCAAGACCCCGATCCGCTGCACCCAGAACCCGTCCATGGGCGAGGAATGGCGCAAGGGCTGGCATCCCGAGCGCATCCGCGCCAAGGAGAACGACGCACAGATCCTCATCATTGGCGCAGGTCCTTCAGGCCTCGAAGCCGGCCGCGCTCTGGGCCAGCGCGGCTATCAGGTGACGATTGCGGACGCTGCACGCGAGTCCGGTGGCAGGGTAGCGCTCGAATGCCGCCTGCCCGGGCTCTCGGCCTGGGGCCGGGTGCGCGACTGGCGGCTTTTGCAGATCGGCAAGATGACGAATGTCAAACTCTATCTGGAAAGTGATCTCAGCGCCGATACGGCGCTAGAATTCGGCGCCGATCATATTGTCTGCGCCACGGGTGCCCGCTGGCGCCGCGATGGCGCCGGGCATCACCAACATATGCCGGTTGCGGTCGATGCCTCGATCGAGGTGATGACGCCGGATGATCTGATGTCGGGCAAGAGGCCAAGCGGCAAAGAAGCCGTCATCTTCGATGATGATCACTATTACATGGGGAGCGTGCTTGCCGAATTGCTGGCGAAGCAGGGCACAAAGATCACCTATGTCACGCCCGCTTCGGTCGCCGCCGCCTACACCGTCAACACCATGGAGCAGAGATTCATTCAAGCCCGGCTGATCGAATTGGGCGTCACCATCATCGCCGGCCAGGCCCTTTCCGCGGTCGCGGCCGATGGGCTCGTCACGACTTGCATCTATACCGGCAAGGAAAAGCGCCATGAGACGGCAAGCATCGTTCTCGTCACGTCGCGCCGGCCCGAGGATGCCCTCTACCGGGCTCTCAAGGAGCGCGGCGCTGAGGTGACGGCCATTGGTGATGCCTGGGCGCCTGCCGCCATCGCCCATGCCGTCTATGCCGGCAGGCGCTTTGCCGAGGAGTTCCAGGCCAAGCCGCGGGATATTGTCGATGTTCCCTTCCGCCGCGAAATGATTGCGCTGGCGGTCAGGTAGTTAAGCCTCGGTTTACCAAGATCGCGGAGTCTATGGATGGCTCGGGGATTTTTGCGACCATGACCAGGACTATCGCTCTAGCTTTGTTTCTTTCCGCTGGATTTGCGGCATCGGCCTTTGCTCAATCCAATGACTATACCGGATCCATCAGCTCGCTCACGCGCCAGGCGCCGGGTGGCAAGCTCGCGACCCAGACCGAGGTCCTCGCAGGAGAGGCCCAGGCCGCCCTTCTGACGCCATCCTCGCCCCAAGCCATGGACGCCGCCATCGCCATGTATGACCACATCACCCGCAATGGCGGCTGGCCGATGATTTCGGAGCGCAATCTCGAGAAAGGCGGCGTCAGCGGCCAGGTCGTAACCTTGCGCCAGAGGCTGGTGGCGGAAGGCTATCTTCTGCCGAAGAGCCTCGATGTCGATAAGCCCGATAGATTCAGCGCCGATATGCGCGATGCGGTGAAGGCCTTCCAGTCCAATCACGGCCTGGCCACGACCGGCAAGGTCGATGACCGTACATTGGCCGAGCTCAACATCCCGGCGGGTGCCCGCCTCAGGCAATTGCAGGTCAACCAGCCCCGCATCGCCACCTATGCCGCGAAGCTCGGTCCCCGCTATATCCTGGTCAATATCCCATCGGCGCAGCTCGAAGCGGTGAATTTCGGCGTCGTCTATTCGCGTCACAATATCGTCGCCGGTAAGATCGATCGTCCTTCGCCCGTCCTGATGAGCCGGATCAGCGACATCAATTTCAATCCCTATTGGACCGCCCCTGATTCCATCGTCCAGCGAGATCTCCTGCCGAAGCTCGCCAAGGATCCCGATGCCCTGGACAAGATGCGCGTCCGCGTCATCGAGAAGTCAACCGGCCAGGAAATCGACCCGCTTGACATCGACTGGGCGACGACGCCGAGCAACCTCTTCCTGTTCCGCCAGGACCCGGGCGAACAGAACGCCATGGCGACCGTCAAGATCAATTTCCCCAACAATTATTCGGTCTACCTCCATGACACGCCGACGCGCGAACTGTTCGGCCAGAATGCCCGCTATCTCAGTTCAGGCTGCATTCGCGTCGATCGTGTCGATGTGCTTGTCGACTGGATCCTGTCGGGCCAGGACGGTTTCGACACCAGCATGATCGAGACGATCGCGCATACGGGCGAGCGCCTCGACAAGCCGGTGAAGAATGGACCCGATCTCAGGATCATGTATCTGACGGCCTGGGCGACGGAAGACGGCCGCATTCACTTCCGTCCCGACATCTACCGTCTCGACGGCACCGGCTTCGTCATCGGCCAGCCGCAGCCGCACGTGGAGTATTAGGATGATGGCCTAACGGGATTGCCTTCTTAAAACATCCTCAAGTTTCTCCCTCTACCGCGCAAAGCGAGCCTACCCCTCAGCCTTGATGCGGCCATGACGAGTTTGGTAGGCGGCCTCCTTGCTGCCACGGTCAGCTCCCTTTAGCATCGGACCAGTCGTCTCGTAGGGGTATTCTCGAGCTGAAACGGTGAAACTGCAGAACCCGCTCACCTTTACCCGCCGGCATATCGCTGAACTGCGCCACGCTTTGCGGGTCGTCACCGCTGTCGTCGCCGCCTTCGCGGTGGTGAAGCTCTTGGGATTGCCGCAAGGCTGGTGGGCCGTCATCACCGCCTTGCTCGTCGTCCAGACCAGCGTGGGCGGCTCTCTCAAGGCAGCACTCGACCGGCTGTGGGGCACCATCGCCGGCGCGCTCTATGGCGCCCTCGTCGCCATAACCATCCCGCATATGAGCGACCTCGGGCTTGCTTTGGCGATCGCCGCTGCCGTCCTGCCGCTCGCTTTTCTCGCCGCCGTGAATGCCATCTTCCGGGTGGCGCCGGTCACCGCCCTCATCGTTCTCTTGCCCATCTACGGTCACGCCGCCAGTCCGCTGATCTCCGCACTCGATCGCGTCTTCGAGATCATCATCGGAAATATCGTGGCGCTCGCCGTCACTTTCGCGATCTTCCCTGCCCGCGCCCATAGTCAGCTGCGCGAGGCGGCCGCACGTGTCGCGGGCCTCAATGCCGACCTGATGGATCGGCTCATCGACGGTCTGACCAATGATCTCGGCCGCCAGGGCGTTCCGCCACTCCATGCAAAGATCCGTTCAGCCCTCAAGCAGACCGAAACCGCCGCCGAGGAGGCCGCACGCGAGCGCAAGATGCGAGTGAGCGATGATCGCGATCCAGAGCCGGTGGTGCGCACCCTCTATCGCGTGCGCCATGACCTGGTGATGGCGGGGCGCGCCGCGGCAAAACCTTTGCCGGCGGCGATCCTCGGCGACTTCACGCCGCTGCTGTCGACACTGCGCCAGGATGCGGGCGCAGCTCTTCGCGGGATTTCCGCAAGCCTCCTTGCCCGCGCTCCGGCACCGGCGCTCGACAATTATCAGGCGAGTGCGCGGGCGCTATCGCAAGCCATCGAAGCCCTGGCCGAAGACAGGAAACGACTGCCGCGCGAGGAAACGGCCCGGCTCTTCACCTTGCGCTTCGCCTTGGAGCAGCTCGGCGAGGACATGCGCGATCTGGCGTCACGTACGACCGAAATGGCCAAGCCTTACTCCGGTCCGAGCGCCAGCCCATCTAGTGGCTGAGC
Source organism: Alphaproteobacteria bacterium (assembly GCA_005884715.1). Classification (GTDB taxonomy): domain Bacteria; phylum Pseudomonadota; class Alphaproteobacteria; order Rhizobiales; family Aestuariivirgaceae; genus Taklimakanibacter. Next base: position 4,505 of record VAZZ01000334.1, read on the forward strand.
GAGGAACGCCGCCACGACCTCCACCACCAGATTGTGATCCTCGCGCTGCGGCAGGCCGGACACGGTGATGGTGCCAATGATGCCGGCGCCCTCGGCATGGATGGGAAAGCTCCCGCCATGCGCCGCATAGTCCATTGGCGAGACGCCGCGCTGCTGGTCGAGAGTGTCGTTTTTGGCGGCGAGTTCGCGCCCGAACCGATAGGAGCTTTTGAGATAGCGCAGCACTACATTGCTCTTCCGCCTGACCCATTCGGGATTATCGGGCGTGCTGCCGGAAAGCGCCGAATAGAAGAGCTGGCGGCCGTTAAGGCGAATGTCGATGACGATGGGAAGCTTGCGCGCATCCGCGATCGCCCGAAGCCGGGAACCGATCTCCCAGGCGGTCTCCTCATCGAAGCGCGAAAAGCGCAGGCGCTGTTCCTGCACAGCGAGTTGTTTGAGATCGTCACTGATGGCCACTGAGAACTCCCGGCGCTGATCGGTCGAAGGTGAGGCGCGCTTCATGCACCTTTTTGTGATTGCGATCCGACCATTGCACGAGATGTTCGAGCGGGTCCATGAGCGATACGCCGAGCTTGGTCAAACGATAATCGACGCTTGGCGGCACCGTCGGATAGACGGTGCGCAGGATGAGGCCATCGCGCTGCAGGTCGCGCAATGTCTGGGTCAGCATGCGCTGCGAGATATCGCCGATCATCCGGCGCAGCGCACCGAAGCGGCGCGGCCCTTCCTCCAGATTCTTGAGGATGAGGACGCTCCATTTGTCGCCGATCCGGTCGAGCACGTCGCGCACCGGACATTTCGCCAAAAGGACAGCATCGGCGCCGGGCGGCATCGGCGGAAAGCGAACGGTACCGTCAAGGGTTCTCATGGGTGGTTACCTCCACATAACCAGGCGCGGCGAAAGTGCCGTCTTTCGCACCATCGCCAAACGCCCTATCTGGCATCCAGGTCTATAAAAGAGACCAGCATCCTAAATGAACAGATCGGAGACTTCCATGTATTTCGTCACTGGCGCCTCGGGCAAGCTCGGCCAGCTTGTGGCTGCTGAACTCGCGAAACATGCTGCGCCCGGCAGCGTAACGCTGGGTTCGCGCGATATCGGCAAGCTCGAACCATTTGCCCGGCAAGGTTTCCGGACCGCCATATTCGATTTCGACAAGCCCCAATCGATGCGCGTAGCACTCGCCGGCCATGACCGTCTGCTTATGATTTCAGGCGATAGCCCGAATGAAAAGCGCATAGCCCAGCACAAGGCCGCAATCGATGCGGCCAAGGCCGCAGGCATCAAGACCATCGTCTATACGAGTTTCACCAATGCCGGGGCCGAAAGCCTCTTCACCTTCGCCAGGGTCCATGCCGCGACCGAAGCCTGAATCTCACGAGCGCCCTTGCCCATGCGAAGGAAACGGGCACGCTCGCCGTCTATGGCAGCAAGGGCAAGGTTGCCTATCTCCCGCGCCCCGACGTGGCCTTTGCTGCCGCCACGGCGCTCCTCAGCAAATCGAACGGCAACGCCGTCTATGAGGTCACCGGCCCCGAAGCCTATGACGCCGCCGATATCGCCCGCATCCTAAGCCGCAAGTGGAACAAGCCTGTCACGGCCGTCGAATTGCCGCGCGAGGCGCTGAATTCGATCCTTACGGGCGCGAAACTCCCGGACTTCCTCATCGAAGCCTTGATCAGCCTTCATGAAGCGGCCGCCGCCGGTGAAATGGCCGCCGCGAGCAGCGACTACGAGAAGCTTACCGGCCACAAGCCCGAAAGCCTCGAAAGCTTCCTCATCCGCACTGCCTGACAAAAAAGGGGCCACGGCAGTCATGCCGCGGCCACTGTTCTTGAAGGGGCGAACAGCCTAGTTCCGCGCCTTGTCGACGAGCTTGTTCTTGGCGATCCACGGCATCATCGCGCGCAGCTTCTCGCCCACTTCCTCGATCGGATGCGCGTCATTGACCCTGCGGATGGCCTTGAAGCTCGGCTGGCCGGCCTTGCATTCGCGGATCCATTCGGAGGTGAATTTGCCGGTCTGGATGTCCTTCAGCACTCGGCGCATCTCCTGCTTCGTCTCATCCGTGATGATGCGCGGCCCCGTCGCATATTCGCCGAACTCGGCGGTGTTGGAGATCGAGTAATTCATATTTGCGATGCCGCCTTCATAGATGAGGTCGACGATCAGCTTCACTTCGTGAAGGCACTCGAAATAGGCCATTTCGGGCGCATAGCCCGCCTCGACCAGCGTCTCGAAGCCGCCGCGGATCAATTCGACCAGGCCGCCGCACAGAACCACCTGTTCGCCGAACAGATCGGTCTCGCATTCTTCCTTGAAGGTCGTCTCGATGATGCCGGAGCGGCCGCCGCCGATCGCCGAGGCGCAGGAGAGCGACAGATCATGAGCATTGCCGGAGGCGTCCTGATGGATCGCGATGAGGCTAGGCACGCAGCCGCCCTTCTGATATTCGCTGCGCACGGTATGCCCGGGGCCTTTGGGCGCGATCATCAGGACGTCGATGGTCTTCTTCGGCTCGATGAGGTTGAAATGGATATTGAGGCCATGCGCGAAGGCGATCGCCGCCCCGTCGCGGATATTGGGGGCGATCTCGTCCTTCCATATATCGGCCTGGAGCTCGTCCGGCGTCGCCATCATCATCAGGTCTGCCCATTTTGCAGCTTCGGCAACCGTCATCACCTTGAGGCCGTCGGCCTCGGCCTTCTTGGCGGTATCCGAACCTTTGCGGAGCGCCACGGCGAGATTCTTGGCACCTGAATCCTTGAGATTGAGGGCATGCGCCCGGCCCTGGCTGCCATAACCCACAATGACCACCTTCTTGCCCTTGATCAGGTTAACATCGGCATCCCGGTCATAATAAACGCGCATGAGACTTCCCTCGCTGGTGAAACAGAATGGAGCCAAAAGGCCCACAAATTCGGGGCGCACAATAGAGATCAGCACCCCAAAGGCAAGGGTGTTTCGGCGCATAGGTCAATCCCGCCAAAGTTGGAGACTTTGGCGACAAGGATTGACCAACATAGACATCTACGCGCAACCGGCCACGGCATTCCCGATCTGGATTTCAGGCCGCATCCCGTGCCTGCCACAGGATCCTGAGGCTGAGACCGCCAAGGAACAGGCCGGTCACACGGTCGATCCATGTCTTGGCGCCGATATAGGTGCGCCGCACCGGCGCCGATCCGAAGCAGAACGAAACAAGCGTGTACCAGGAGATTTCATTGACGGTGAAGATCACGACAAGGGCGATCATCATCCAGCCCGGCACTTCTTTTGGCAGGATCGCCACGAAGATCGAGCCGAAGAACGCCGCGACCTTGGGATTGGAAATCTGGGTCAGGAAGCCGCGCAGGAAAGGGTTGCGCTTCGCCGCCTCGCCATTGCTCCCGCTCATGTCGATGGGCGACCTGGCATGCCGGAAGATCTGGAGGGCGATCCACAGAAGAAACAGGGCGCCGGTGATCTTCATGCCGACGAACAGCCAATGATACAGCCGGAACAATACATTGAGGCCGAGCACTGCGGCAGTTGACCAGACGAGCGTGCCGGCACCGAGGCCGAAGGCAATCTTGACGCCGTCGAGGCGTGAACGCGCCACCGCCGTCTGTGCGGTGACGAGGAAGCTCGGTCCGGGGCTTATGACGGCGAGCAATTGCACCAGGCCGATCGTCGCCAGCGGAAGGAAGCTTGCCGTCATGCGGCTTCGCTTCTGATGTCGCCGCAGGCCTGGCGGAAGAGCCTCACTGTTTCCGCCATGCCGAAAAGCAGGGCATCCGCGGTGATCGCATGGCCGATGGAAACTTCGCGCAGATTAGGCAAGGCCGCCACAAGCCTCGGCAGGTTCTCGCGTGTCAGATCATGTCCGGCATTCTCTCGGCGGCCTTGCCGGTCGCCACCACTTTGCGGAATTCGCGTTCCATCGCCTTCGCTTCGAAGGCGCCACCATAGGGTCCGGTATAGATCTCGACGCGGTCGGCGCCGACGTCCTTCGCGAGATGCGGAAGGACGGGATCGGGATTGATGAACAGCGACACCCGCAGGCGATCGGATTTGAGCTCGCCAATGGCATCGCCGAGAAAGCTCTTATGCGCGCCAATGTCCCAGCCATGATCGGAGGTCGCCTGCCCGATATCGTCAGGCACCAGCGTCACCTGGTGGGGCTTCGCTTCCTTCACCAGTTTCACGAACCGGGCATCGGGATAGCCTTCGATATTATATTCCCGGCCCGGAAAATCCTTGGCGATCATGTCGCGCAGAATTCCCACATCGGTTCTGCGGATATGCCGCTCATCGGGCCTGGGGTGGACGGTGAGGCCATAGGCGCCGGCCTGGAGGGCGATGCGCCCCAGGCCTTCGACGCTGGGCCACGGCAAATTGCGCCGGTTGCGCAGGAAGGCGATGGCATTCGCATTGACCGACAGTTTCGTAGACAAGGCACACCTCTGAACTTACCAGACGGCCGAATCTAACAGCCGAGTGGACAGTCAAAAATGTCCTCTTTTGGACGACTTTTTCAGACCACTTTTAGAGCGCCAGCAGTCGGCGAAATAATTCTTCCCTCGCGACGCCGCTATGCACATAGTTCGGGCATCGGAGAATTGTCGGAGGAATTCCAATGCCGCTGGGCTACTCGATTGCAGTCTGGCTGCTGAGTGGTGCGCTATGCGGCTGGCTGGAGGCCCGTCGCACCGATGCGAGCCAGGGCCGTCTCATGCTGAACATCGTGATCGGCGTGACCGGCGCCATAGCGGCCGGCATCGTGTTCAAATCGGTCGGTGAATTGGGCCCGCCCTGGCAAGGGCCGATCTATTCAGGATTCATTGGAGCGGCCATTGCCATCGTTCTCGCCTCGCCAATCCTCCAGCGCTTCGCGAAGAGCGCTCTGAGATAGTCAGGCGGCCTGGAACGAAGCGGCGCCTTCGCTTCTGAGATAGTCTTGCGAACGGTCGATTATCTGGGCGTTGTAAAAATCGGTACCCAGGCCGGCGATGACCGCGAGAGCGACGATCAATCCCGAGATCAGGAAAGCCGCGCGCCAGGACATTGACGACGCGACGATCATGAAGCTGTAGACGCTGAATATGCCGAGGGTGAACACCAGGACCATGACGACGCTGATCGGCAGTCCGGCATTCAACAGTGTTGCCGCAATGACTACATCGAAAGCGATCGGCACCGGCAGGAAAACACCAAGCGCCGCGATCGCTACGAGGGTGATGGGATTGATCGGCATATCCTTCAGCATTTCAAGCGGCAGGAGATTGGCCCCGATCGCGCCGAGAAATCCGGCGAGGAGCATCAGCGGCACCGTCATGCGCACGATGTACCAGAAATCCTTGGCAAAATCGGCAAAGAACCCGGCGATAGCGGAAACCGGCCCTTCCATCCTGGCGGCATTCGCTGGAATAGCGCAGGACGCCTCCGGTATGATGTCGAACGCCACCTCTCTCTGAGCCTGTGGAAGCATTCGCACGACGAGCGGCACGCCCAGCAGGATCACGGCAAGGCTGAGCACAAGCTTCGTCATCGCGACGTAGAATGGCAGGATCGAAAAGGCCATCGCGACAACGACGATGTTGAGGGTCGGCGATGCGACCATCGCCGAAAGGGCCGTCTCGACTCGCGCTCCTGAATTGAACAGGCCTTTGGCGATGGGCGCTGCGCAATTAACGCAGACTCCCAGCGGTGCGCCCAGCGCCAGACCCAGGGCGGAATTGGCAAAACTGCCGCGGAAGCTTCGCCTCGGCAGATATCTCATCAAAGTAAGGAACGCCGCACCGAAGAGGACGCCGAATGTCATGCCGCGCCGGTTGGTCTTGATCCAGTTGAGGGTCGTGTAGGCGATCTTCTGCCACATGGGCGCTGTCGGCTCGAACTGGACGGCAGCCTCGAAGCTTAAGGGATCCTCGAGTTGGATGGTCCCCGACATGACCGCCTTGTCATTAAGCTGGGGATAGCGCGACTGGCTCCAGAAATAAAAGGCGAGCGCCAGCACCACCAGCCCAGCCAAGGCGATGCGCAGAACAGGAAGCCTGCCCAGACTTGCAACGGCAGTTGTCATGTGGACATTCCCTTAGCTCAGACCAGGGCTCTTTTGACTTTCTACCGGTGTCGCTTGGGTTTGAGCGCCCGACGCCGGCTATCCGCCGCCACCGGTACCAATAGTAAGCTTAATAAACGGTCCATGGATGATCCGGTCACCCGCATCGCGCGAGTCGAAAATA
>VAZZ01000334.1:10930-11557 GCA_005884715.1 Alphaproteobacteria bacterium
TGGCCCATGGATGATCCTGTCGCCTTCATCGTGGTCGCCGAAGACGGGACCGGTGTCATAGACATCGAAATAGGAATCGACCCGGTACCCAAGTGAGAATTTGGCGTCGTCGGTTATGAGCCAGGAGAATGCGGCACTCGCCTCGAGATTGGGCACGACGACATTTTTCGATCGCTTATCGTTGATATCGGTAGTGCCATAGAAACTCGAATAAGTTCCGTCTGCCTTGAACTTTTGCTTGCCGAATAGAAGCGCACCTGCGGCGCCTACATCGAGGGAGAACTGATCAGATAGCGGCATTATCGCATCGAAACCGATGCGCGGGCCGATTCCCGTGAATTTCCGCGTCTCATCGATATCAGCTGACCCACTGACCCCATAAAGGTCATAATTGGTTGAAATCGAGCCCTTGCCCTTGAAATACGCGAAGCGCACGCCTGCGAACAGCCGGATGTTGGAGCCCTCGCCCATCGCACCGAGCCCAACGTCGCGTCCGATTTCCAGATCGGCGATAATGTGCTCCTCGCGGTGGTCCGCCTCGCCTTCTGAGTACCCGCCAAAAGCAGAATAGAAGACGTTGTCGTCTTCCTTGTTGCTCTCGCCATAGCGCACGCGGCCGAGGAATGA
>VAZZ01000335.1:0-2466 GCA_005884715.1 Alphaproteobacteria bacterium
ACGGCGCAGACCGCGGTTGCCCGCATGCAGATGACGCAGAAGCCGTTCGACAATCCGAAAGTGCGCAAGGCCGTCCGCCTCGCCACCGATCCGGAGAAATGCCTGCAGATCGCTCATAAGGGTGTGGGCCAGGCAGCGGAGCACCATCATGTCTGCACCGTCCATCCCGACTACAAGAAGCTCCCGCCGATGGGCTACAAGCCCGATGAGGCCAAGAAGCTTCTGGCGGACGCTGGGTTCCCGGATGGCATCGACATCGAGATCAACTGCAAGCCGGATCCCTCATGGGAACAGGCCGCGGTCGAAGCGATGGCCGAACAGTGGAAGGCCGGCAATATCCGCGCCAAGATCAATGTGCTGCCGTCGGCGAAGTTCTGGGAAGTGTGGACGGAAGTGCCTTTCGGCTTCACCGAATGGACGCATCGTCCGCTCGGCTTCATGGTGCTGGCGCTCGCCTATCGTACCGGCGTGCCGTGGAACGAGTCGCACTACTCGAACGCCAAGTTCGATGAACTCCTCAGCAAGGCCGAAGGCACCCTCGATGTCGACAAGCGCCGTGAGATCTTGGGCGAGCTCGAGACGATCATGCAGGAAGACGGTCCGATCACCCAGCCACTATGGCGGTCGGTCTATGCCGCTTATGACAAGCGCGTGCAGGGCTACGAAATTCATCCGACGCTCTACATCTTCGGCGAGACGCTAGCGATCGCGCCGGCATAATCGTCCAGTCGCGACAATCAGAGCCCGCGAGCCCAATCTCGCGGGCTTTTTGATTCCGCTCTCCCACCGTCATCCCGGCGAAAGCCGGGACCCATTAAATTCTTGCTGCGCGGGCAGCGCCGCCCAGATTTCACTTATTCAGGGGGTCCCGGCTTTCGCCGGGATGACAACGTATGGGGCACCACATGCTGATCGAAAAACTTCATCTCATTGATCCACGTCTCGGCTGAAAAGATCGACCCATGCGTGCCGTCCGGAACGACGATCATCTGCTTCGGCTCATTGGCATGCGCGAAGAGCTTCTGACCTTCGATGAGCGGAATGATCTCATCCGCCTCGCCATGGGTGATGAGGAGCGGGGCGTGGATCTTGCCAACGAATGAAAGCGAATCGAATTGGTCTTTCATCAGCAGGCGAACGGGAAGCCACCAATAGACCAGGCTTGCGACATTCACGGCAGAGGCGAAAGTCGCCTCGAGCGCGAGCGCGGCAACGGGCCTTTGGGCAGCAAGCTGCACCGCAACGCCACCGCCAAGGGATTCACCGACCACCATGATCTGCTCAGGCCTGACACCGTGGCCGACAAGCCAATCATAAGCGGTGAACGCATCGCGCACCAATCCCCCTTCGCTCGGGCTTCCCGAGCTCGCGCCATAGCCCCGATAGGACAGGAAGAACACGCCGAAGCCCTGGGCCTGATAGGCGGCGAAACGCTCGCCCCGGTCGGCGATCTCGCCGCCATTGCCATGCAGGAATAAGATAGTTGGCCTGCTGACGGCTGCAGGTGCATACCAGGCCTGCAGTGTTTCGCCATCGCTACTGGCAAGCTTCAGATCCTGAACGCCGGAGAGCCCCACGGCACTGGCGGCCAAGCCCTGATGGCCGGGGAAATACTGATAGCTCCGCTGGCTCACATACATGTACGCCGTCCCCAGCATGTACATGGCCACGGCAACGAGACAAAGCGCGCGCAGGATTGAAAAGGGATCGAGACCCATTACGCCTCCACGAGCCGGGCTGGTTCGCTGACATCCATCGTCCAGGCCCATATGGCCAGAAGCGGACCTTCCAGCGTGCGCGTTGCGTGACTTACCCCGGCGGGATGCCAGATCATCTCCCCCGCCCGTCTTCTCGTGAAGTCGCCATCGGCCCGGCGCCATTCGCTGGGACCGGTCAGCAGCCAGTAGAGTTCGGGGGCCGGGTGATGGTGATCGCGATAAAGCCGGCCCGGTCCCAGCAGCATCAGGCCCATGAGGAAATCATCGCCTGGAAAGAAGCCGCTCGGTCCGATCAGTTCGGTATAGGCGTAATTGTCCATATAGCCCTCGCCCAGCACCCTGTCCGAATAGTTCGGATTTTGCTTCCAATGCAGGAACTCCTCAATTCCTGCGAGGGCGGCCGCGACATCGGGCGCCATGAACATCGAGGCCGCGACGCATTCAGGATAATAGCGGCAGGCCGGAAGCCGGCGCGGCTCAGGCTCGACGGCCGCCGCCGGTGAAAGATCCTGGTGCGCAAGACGCGCCTTTACTTCACCGGCGCCCTCGCCTGTGAGCGACTTGCGAATGGCATCGATGACCCACATCGCCGGCCCATGGATATTGTCGTTCAAAGGCCTGCCTCTATCAGATTCCAATCTGGCGATGGTGTAACCGTCGCATGGGCATCGACATCCCTCGTCCAGGCAAAAAGCGAAAGGAATGGCAGGTCGCGTACCAGGGTAGCGTGCACTTGCATCGGCTCGTT
>VAZZ01000335.1:2556-6010 GCA_005884715.1 Alphaproteobacteria bacterium
GGGCGCCCTGTGACAATGATCGCGATAAAGCGTCTTCGGCGCAATGAGGAAGAGGCCCAGTTCGAAGTCGTCAGCAGGAATGAAGCCAACGCCGCCGATCAGGCTGACAAAGGCATGCGCCAGCGGGAAGCGATTGCCGATCAGCTGACGGGGATAGGCATCATAGGTGATCCAGCTCAGCTGCGGCCGTATGTCTTCAATCGCCATGCACAGAGGATCGGCACCCGTCATGGCAACAAGTGCCGTATCGAGATGGCCACAGACCGGCGGCGCCGGTTTCGCCATCTGCCTTACTGAGCCGGCACCGAAACGGGCGATGCCGGCACGGACATTGGTAATGCCCGGGCCCTTGAGGCGAGCCAGATAGCGGTCAATCTCCTCGATCAGTCTCGTGACCGCCCCCGGTTTTTCATCCACAGTCCTTTTCAAGCCAGCCCATAGACGCATTTGGCCAGCGTGAGAAGGTCGTCGTCACTGACGTCGCGGACGGTATTCTTGCGCATCGGCGCATGCGCTGGCGATGCCATATGTTCTGCAAGAAGGTCCGGCCGGGCGAGATCCAGCCCGTCGCCCGTAAAGCTCACCTTGATGCCGGACCGCCGCACCAGGTCTTCATAGGCGGCGGCGATATTGCCCGCCTCTTCCTCACTGCCCATGGCGCCAGCCACTTTCGCGAAGGCGGCCGGATTGCCGTCCTTGACCCAATCGATGGTGGCCAGCATGGCAAGCCCGGTCGCCCGTCCATGCGGGATGGGTGCCAGTTCTGCCATAGCATGGGAGATATTATGCGCGAGCGCCGTGCCGCAATTATCGATGCCGACGCCGGCATAGCAGCTGGCGAGCAGCAATTCGCCACGCGCATCGAGATCCTGTGGCACCTTGACGGCTCGCTCGAGCGCGCGCGAAATGAGGGCGATGGCGCGGTGGCAATAGACATCATTCGCATCATTGCGATTGCGGTTGGTGCAGGCTTCGATGGCATGCACCAGCGCATCGAGGCCGGTCGCCGCGGTGACGGCCGGCGGGACGCCAGTGGTCAATTCAGGATCGAGCAGCGCCAGGACAGGCTTGAGCTCGCTGCCCCAAGCCCAGACCTTCTGGCCCCGCGCATTGGTGAAAATCGAGGTACGCGTCACCTCGGCACCGGTTCCCGCCGTGGTCGGCACCGCGATGAGGGCTAAGGGATCGGCGGGCAAAGGCGTTTCGCAGAACTGATAGGCGCTCACCTCCTTGCCCGACACGGCGCAAGAGGCGACGAGCTTGGCAGTATCCAGGGCGGTGCAGCCGCCGAGCCCGATCACCGCCTTTGCCTTGTTAGCCCGCGCCGACACTGCGGCCTGGTCGACATCACTGTATTTGGGCTCGCCCTTGAAGCCGTCATAGACACTCGCTTCATGTCCCGCATCGGTCAGGAGCTTGGCGAGCCTTGCCACTATCCCCGTAGCCGTCATGGCCGGATCGGCAACCAGCATCACCGGAGCGCCCGTTCCCGCCAGGTCCCTCACCCGCCGGGGCAGATCGGAAAGAAGGCCATTGCCGAAGGCGATCTCAGGTGTGGGAGCAAGCGAGAAGGATTGCATGGGATGCCGATCGATCAAGGAAACCGTATCGGCTGTAAATAGCCGGCACGGAGCATTCAAGCGTCAAACGGCTTCACCTGTTCAGGGTCCAGATATCAGAGGTCAGACATCAGGGGTGTCGCGCATACCTGGCGCCTGACACCTGATATCTGCCCCCTGGCAATCACGCCCAATCCTCGAATGGGAAACTATCCAATCGCTTCGTGCCGGTATCGGTGACGACGAGCTGAATCTCGAGCTTCACGGTTTCGCCTGAGCGTCGGGAGCCGGTGCAGCTTTCGACACAGACGCACATGCCGGGCTCGAAAACGCCGTCATAACCCTTGCCTCTGTCCATATCGACATGGGTCGGCACCGAGGGATATTCATCGCACAGACCGACGCCATGAAGCGCCACACCATAGCGGTTCTCATGATATTCCTCGGGGATGCGCAGCGACTTGTCGTTGAATTCGCGGAAGCTCATGCCGGGCTTGATGACCTGCCAGTTATGAATGATCTGCTCGAGCGCATAGGCATAGATCTCCTTCTGCCTCGGCTTCGGCTTGACGAGGCCAATGGTCCATGAGCGTGAAAGATCGGCGCAATAGCCGTAAGGCCCGATCAGATCGGTATCGAAGGCGAGGATGTCGCCCTCCTTGCCGACATGGGCGGAACATTCCTTGAACCAGGGAAACGTGCGCTCGCCAATGGCGAGGAGGCGCGTTTCGATCCATTCGCCGCCATGGCGTATATTCTCATAATGGAGCTCGGCCCAGATCTCGTTCTCCGACTTTCCGGGCAGCGAGTTCTCGCGCATGCGCCACATGCCCGCCTCGGTCACCTTGATCGTCCAGTCCATCATTTCGAGCGCATCGGCCGATTTGATCGCCCGCGCCCTTTCGGTGATCTCCTGGCCCTCGACAAGGGTGATGCCGCGCTCGCGCAGGAGATCGACGCCGAGAGGCTCCATCTTGTCGACGGCGAGCCTCATATTGCCGCCGCCATGCTGGCGCACCAGACCGGCGATCTCATCCGCCCATTTCTTCGCATTGGCCTCGACGTTGGGGCCGCTGGCAAAATAGAACCAGCTGATGCAGGGGCGGACCTCGTCCACCATCGGCAAGCCTTCCGCCAGATGCATGGCCTGTGCATATTCGAAGCAGATGGTCGGCCCCTCGGCGCAGATGAGCGCATAGCGTGAGGGATTGTGCATCGTCCAGATCTGCATGTCGGAGCAGTCTGTCGCATAGCGGATATTGAGCGGGTCATAGACCAGAAGTGCCGCGCAATCATGCTCGATGAGCTTCTGCTTGATGCGGCCATGGCGATAGGCCCTGACCCGGGCAATAGTTTCCGTTTCCGGGCGGATCGGATCCTTCAGCGGCTTGCTGCCGGCATCAAAATTGAGATAAGCGGGTTTGCGAGGATCACTGAAGACCTTGACGTCCATTTTTCTCACTCGAGGTTGCGCCAGATGAAGAGCGCGGTGAACACATCCAGATGCGCACCGCCGCCATTCTTGTAAAGCGTGATGTCATCGGGCTTGCGGTTCACAGTATAGCCATCGCGGCAGAGTCCGAACAGATCAGCTTCGACATCTTGGCGTCCAATTACGCCGCGGCGCAAGGGATCAGCCAAATCACCAGGCTGGTCGATAGCGAACCAGCGGCTGTCGACAAAGAGGCGGGCGCGGCTCACCGCCTCGTCATCGCATTCGCGCATGTCGGGTGTGAAGCTGCCGACCAGATCGAGATGACAGCCAGGCTTCAGCCAGGCGCCCTTGACGAGCGGTGTGGTCGATGACGCATCAGGAGATTCCGGGTCCGGTTATTTCACGCAGGAGCTTCCTATAGATCGCTTCGGAATAAGCCGAATAGTCGTCGGCCGGAATG
>VAZZ01000337.1 GCA_005884715.1 Alphaproteobacteria bacterium
CCGAGTAATGAGCGAAGCCGAGCGATACCACGCTCGTGCCCACAATCCCCTGTCCAACGTAGCAGCAGCCAGCAAGGAAGGCGACCGTGTCGAGATGGAACGCTCGTGCCCAGATGAACGCACCGCCATGTCTGGGGAAATTGACGCCAAGCTGCGCGCCGCTGATGCCTGTCGCCAAGCACACCAACCCCCCTGGAATCATCGCCAGCAGGAGGGCGGCACCGGCGTGCTCGGCAGTCGCACCAAGGGCGCCGAAAATACCCGTTCCGATGATCATGCCGGCAGTCATAAGCGTAGCCGCGGTGCGTCCAAGCGTGCGCGCAGCAGATGATTTTGACTGAGTACTCCGACCCGAGACTGTCATTTTGGCGCCTCCTCGGGGACTGTCTGCACCATATGCCTGGATAAGGAATGATACTTGTGTTGCATTTAATCCTTCGCGTCATACGTTTCACTTATGAGTGAGGGGCAAACAACGGAACAGCGCTGGGGCATCGGCGCTGTCGCGGTGAAAAGCACCGTCTATGCACTGCCGGCCAATGCCGAGATGCAGGAGGATTTCGAATGGCTCCTCAAGGAGATCGTCGCCGGCGGCGGCGAGGCGATGGTGTGCGAGGCCCGTCTTGTCGATGGTTTATCGGACGCCCAGGTCCGGGCGCTGTTCGATGCCGCACGTGACGCCGACTACGCGAAGATCATCGAGGAAGCGCGCGAGCTGGCTGCCGAGATCAAGAGGAACGCGACTTCGGAAAAGCAGGCGGAAACGCGTTTGCAACTCGCCCGCATGCGCAAGCGGCTCGCCGAAGTCGTGGCGATCGATTTCTTCGGCGCCAACGGTCGCCTCGCCGTCGAGGGACTGATCGGCGAACTCGAGACACAGGTCATAGAGGACAAGACCATGACCAGGGAACCCAAGAAGGCCAGCGAACCGGGCGAGCTCAAGGGCCAGATCTGGGTCACGCGCCGTGACGTGCATGTCGATCGCATCGCCTGCAGCTGGCTGATCCGTAGCTTCATCGATCCTGAGGCGATCATCCGCTTCGTGGCGGGCAAAGGATACGTGCCGAAAGAGGGGGAACAGCGGTTCGATATGTTCGAGGGCGAAATCACCCATGAGGGCGACCGGTGCAGCTTCGAGGTATTGCTTGCCCGCACCGGCATAAGCGATCCAGCACTGCGGGCCATCGCCGAGATCGTCCACGACATCGATCTCAAGGACGGCAAGTTCAGCCGCGAGGAGACGACGGGTGTTGCCAGCCTGATCGCCGGTATCGCCGTGGCGAATGAGAGCGACGAGCAGCGGATCGCAGAGGGCGCCCCCGTGTTCGATCACCTCTATCGATATTTTGGCTCGAAGCGCGGGTGAAGGATCGTTACATGGCCAGCCCAGTCAGCATCACCTCCGCGCCAAACCAGCCAACCGACATCCGCGACCATGGCATTTCGTTTGCAGAGGCCACGCGGGTCTGGGCGCGCGTCGCGGCGCTGAGTTTCGGCGGCCCCGCCGGTCAGATCGCCGTGATGCACCGCATTCTCGTCGAAGAGAAGCGCTGGATCGGCGAGACGCGGTTCCTGCATGCGCTGAACTACTGCATGCTCTTGCCGGGACCGGAAGCTCAACAGCTCGCCGTCTATATCGGCTGGCTCCTGCACAAAACCAAAGGCGGGCTTGTCGCCGGCGTGTTGTTCGTTTTGCCAGGCGGTCGGCGCTGTTCAGGCCCTTTTCTTCGGTCTGAAGGCGGCGGTCCTCGCCATCGTGCTCGAAGCGGTCTTGCGGATCGGCAGACGGGCGCTCAAGAACAACGTCATGGTCGGGCTCGCCGCGACGGCCTTCATCGCTCTGTTCTTTTTCCACGTGCCATTCCCGCTCGTCATCCTGGCCGCGGGTGTGATCGGTTTCGTCGGAGGAAGAGCGGGCTGGGCTTCATTCGTCTCAGGCAACGGACATGGCAAGGTCGGCGGCAAGCAGGTCGCCGATGCCGATACGGCGCTCGGCGAAGGGGTGCCGGCTCACGCGCGGCCGTCGGTCAGTTGGTCGCTGAAGATCGCTGGGGTATTTCTGGCGCTGTGGCTCGTGCCGGTCGTTGGACTGTTGGCGATGTTTGGGCAAGGCAACGTCTTCACCGACATCGCGATCTTCTTCTCCAAGATGGCGATGGTCACCTTTGGTGGCGCCTATGCGGTGCTCGCCTATGTCGCTCAGCAGGGCGTGGAGCATTATGGCTGGCTCAAGCCAGGAGAGATGCTGGACGGCCTCGGCATGGCCGAGACCACGCCCGGCCCCTTGTTCATGGTTACCCAGTTTGTCGGCTTCATGGGAGCCTACCGGGCGCATGGCAGTCTCAATCCACTGCTCGCCGGAACTCTCGGCGGTCTCCTCACGACCTGGGTGACCTTTGTCCCCTGTTTCCTGTGGATATTCCTCGGCGCGCCGTTCATGGAGACGATGCGCAGCAACAAAGCCCTGTCTGCAGCACTGTCGACCATCACGGCGGCGGTCGTCGGCGTGATCCTCAATCTTGCGATCTGGTTCGCGCTCCAGTCAACATGCCATCCCTGGTCCTGACGCTCGGCGCGCTCGTGGCCGTGTTCCGTTTCAAGATCGGCATGCTCACGGTGCTGGCGGGCTGTTCGATTCTCGGGCTGCTCTATGGAGTGGAGAGCGGATCGATCTGAACCTGGGCAATCGGCGCTATCGATCAGCGGATGAGGAGGCATCGTTGAAAGCACGATGGCCGATCAGCGCTCTGCGCGAAGTTGTTCCAAAGCGATGGCCCAGGCTCTTGCCTGCTGGCGCAAAGCCGACGGCCGTGCATTTGTTGACATCCCGGGGATTGCGCGCCTTCGGCGACGGGCTGGTCAGCGTACTGCTTCCCGCCTACCTGACCACGCTCGGCTTCGATGCTTTCAAGATCGGGGTCATTGCGACGACGACCCTGGTAGGCTCCGCCGCCTTCACCCTGGCGGTTGGGGTTGTCGCGCACCGTTTCACCCGCCGCGCTTTGTTGACCGCAGCTGCCGTCGTGATGATGGTCACCGGGATCGCTTTCCGCATTCATCGGCACGCTGAACCCATCCGCGGGCGATGTAAGCGTGTTTCTGCCGCTCGAACATGCCCAACTGGCCCACAGCGTAACCCAGCGCGACCGCACGGCGCTCTTTGCGCGCTATAGCCTCGTCGGCTCGTTAGCCGGCGCCATCGGGGCGCTCGCTGCCGGAGCGCCCGATGTTCTGCGCGACGCCATTGGCCTCGAAATCAGGCAGGCCCTCCAGGCAGCTTTTCTGCTTTATGCCGCGTTGGGGCTGGTAGCGCTGCTCCTCTATCGGCGGCTGCCGAGTGAGTCGCTTGACGCGGACAGCGTACCTGCGACGCCATTGCGCAAGTCTCGCACCATCGTCCTCACACTCGCCGCGCTCTTCAGCCTCGACGCTTTCGCCGGCGGCTTCGTCGTCCAATCGCTGTTGGCCCTCTGGCTCTTTCAACGGTTCGGCCTGTCGCTCGCCGCGGCCGGTGCAATCTTCTTTTGGACGGGTGTCCTCACTGCCGGTTCCTACCTTATCGCCGCCCGGATTTCGAGGCGGATCGGGCTCGTGAACACCATGGTGTTCACGCACCTTCCGTCGAGCCTTTGCCTCGTGCTCATACCCTTCATGCCAAGCCTCTGGCCGGCCATCGGGCTTTTGCTGATCAGGAGCGCTCTGTCGCAGATGGACGTGCCGACCCGCACCTCCTACGTCATGGCCGTGGTGACGCCGGGCGAGCAGGCCGCGGCTGCGAGCGTCACGGCCGTCCCGCGCAGCCTCGCAGCGGCCCGCCGGTGGGTTGAAGATTATCTATGATCTCCTGCTGCTCGCGACATTCCGCAGTGTTCGCCCTCCAGAGGAAATGGGCGACGGCGGATAGCGCCAGAATTACTGCTGATGGTGACCTTCCGGCTCGACCATTTTGAATGGCAGCTCTTCCGGGCCCGCCAGGGTATCAAGCCGAACATTAGCTTCCGCCAGCGCGGGCAAGTGTGCGAACAGTTCCGCCTTCAGGGCCTTTGTGGCGCTGAGGACTTCTATCGCCGTCGCGGTGCCCGCTACGCTGATGGCAACGTCCGCATGCAGGCGATGCCCGATCCAGCGCGCTTGCACCTCATGGACACGCTCTATGCCGGGCACGTGCTCGGCGGCATGAAGTATTTCATCGACGATGCCGGGCTCGACACCATCGAGCATGCGCGTGAGTACGGCTTTCGAAGACTGCCAGACGATCGCAAAGATCGCGATTGTGATCAACAGCCCGACGATGGGATCGGCAAGCGGAAATCCAAGCCACACGCCGATGGCGCCGAGGACCACCGCCAAGCTCGTGAAACCATCGGTGCGGGCATGATAGCCATCCGCGATCAGCGCCGCGCTGTTGATCTCGCGTCCGACACGGATACGGAATACGGCAACCGCCTCGTTTCCGATGAAGCCGATGATGCCAGCCGCCGCGACCCAGCCGAGAAATGCGATGAGCTGAGGATTGATCAACCTGGCGATCGCCTCGTAGCCTGCCACGATGGCGCTGAAAAGAATGATGAGAACGATCAGGATTCCGGCGAGATCTTCAACGCGACCCAAGCCATAGGTGAATGTCTTGCTGGGTTTGCGGCGGGCCAGCATGAACGCTATCCACAATGGGATGGCGGTGGCCGCGTCGCCGACATTGTGGATGGTGTCGGCCAACAGGGCCACGCTTCCGGAGAAGAACACGATTACGAGTTGAAGTGCCGATGTAATGGCCAGAACGACGAATGACCATTTGATCGCCCAGATGCCTCGCGTTGTCGTCGCGATCGTGGGATCGATGACGCCGTGCGTGTGACCATGACCGCCATCACTGTGATCATGCCCGTGGCCGGCTAAGCTCTGCGTCATCGGCTCGAAGCCGAACCAGCCTCGTACCTTATCCATCATGGCGCGCACTCACAGATATTTCGTGATCTCCTTGAACTCGTCGATCGAGCGGCGTTGCTCGCGCCCGAGTCCGCCGACGGCGTCTTCAAGGCAATGATCGAGATGATCCGAAATCAGGGTCTTCTTGGCCTGGCCGATGGCCTTTTCGACCGCATGCAGCTGCTGGGATATTTCAAGGCAGGACCGGCCGGCCTCGACCATCTCGATGATGGCGCGCAGATGGCCATCGGCCCGCTTCAGCCGCTTGACGATTTCGGGGTGGGTTTTGTGAAGATGAAGGTTTTCAGCCATTGCATTATGCTATCCCCGGGGAGGGGATTTGGCAACTGCTGTTCGATCCGGGCGCTGCTGCGAATGATTGAATAAAAATGACGAGCCCTTACGCCACGGCAGCCAAATATTAATCACTATTTTATTGGCGCAGCCGACGGCGCGCCGCAGGTCTTGCAAGTGTCGGAGCAACGATGCGATCAAAGCCCGTCGGCTCATGGTGAGCCGGCGGGCGTAGAGATGATGGTTTTAATGGCCGAAGTCGCCGCAAGATCGAATGGGCAAAACAGGGGAGATATTCCCTGCTCAGGGCGTCCCGCAGTCGCCAACCCCTTGATATTGCTCGGGGCGAATTTTTTTCGTGAAAATTCCCTGTTATTCCCTGTAATTCCCTGTAAACCGCGCTTCTCGGAGCCATTCGGGGAGAGGCTGCCGCGCGGGCTCCGCCCTGCTCATTTTTCACCGGTGAAAAATCGCGGCAAGTCCTTGCGGCGCCACGACAAAATTCGGTTTCGCCGGAACTTGTCAGCAGCGCGCCCGC
>VAZZ01000040.1:0-1474 GCA_005884715.1 Alphaproteobacteria bacterium
ACGAATGTGGTCGCGGGCGAAGCCGGCGGCATAACCCAGCATATCGGCGCCTATCAGGTCGAGACCCCGAAGGGGCTCGTGACCTTCATCGATACGCCGGGCCATGAGGCCTTCACCTCGATGCGCGCGCGCGGCGCCAAGGCGACGGATATCGTCATCCTGGTGGTTGCCGCCGATGACGGCGTCATGCCGCAGACGGCCGAAGCGATCAATCACGCGCGCGCCGCCGAAGTACCGATCATCGTTGCGATCAACAAGATCGACAAGCCGCAGGCCAACCCCAATCGCGTCCGCACCGGCCTTCTCCAGCACGAGATCGTCGTCGAAAGCATGGGCGGCGACGTCCTCGAAGTCGAGGTGTCGGCGCTCAAGGGCACCAATCTCGACAAGCTGCTCGATACGATCCTGCTGCAGGCCGAGGTGCTCGATCTCAAGGCCAATCCCGACCGCGAGGCCTCCGGCATCGTCGTCGAAGCGCAGCTCGACCGCGGCCGTGGTCCGGTCGCGTCCGTCCTGGTCCAGCGCGGCACGCTGCATTTGGGCGACATCTTCGTCGCCGGATCCACCTGGGGGCGGGTGCGCGCGCTCATCAACGACAAAAGCGAGCATGTCAAGGAAGCCGAACCTTCGGTTCCGGTCGAGGTGCTGGGCCTGGGCTCGGCGCCGGAAGCCGGCGATCAGTTCGTCGTCGTCGAGAACGAAGCGCGGGCGCGCGAGATCACCGACTATCGCGAGCGCAAGCGGCGCGAGCAGCGCGGTGTGGCGTCAGGCCGGGCTTCGCTCGAGCAGATGATGAGCCAGCTCAAGGAGGGTGCACGCAAGGAATTCCACATCCTCGTCAAGGCGGATGTGCAGGGCTCGGCCGAAGCGATCGTCCAGGCGCTCGAGAAGATCGGCAATGAGGAGATCGGTGCGCGCGTCATGCATTATGGCGTCGGCGGCATCAGCGAATCGGATGTGCAGCTGGCGGCGGCTTCCGGCGCCGTCATTCTCGGCTTCAATGTGCGTGCCAATGGCCAGGCGAGGAGTGCCGCCGAGCGCGACGGCATCGAGATCCGCTACTACAACATCATCTATGACCTGGTGGACGACATCAAGAAGGCGATGTCGGGCCTGCTTGCGCCCACTTTGCGCGAAACCTTCCTCGGCAATGCGGAGATCCTCGAGATCTTCAACATCACCAAGGTCGGCAAGGTCGCCGGTTGCCGGGTCACCGAAGGCTCGGTGCAGCGCGGCGCCAAGGTCCGCCTCATCCGCGACAATGTCGTCATCCACGAAGGCACGCTGTCGACGCTCAAGCGCTTCAAGGACGAGGTCAGGGAAGTGCAGGTCGGTCAGGAATGCGGCATGGCCTTCGAAGGCTATCAGGACATGCGGGCAGGCGATGTCATCGAATGCTTCCGTGTCGAGAAGGTGCAGCGGACGCTGCAGTGATCCTTACCTCTCCCTATGGGAAAGGTCGGCCGCCTTCAGG
>VAZZ01000040.1:1567-5245 GCA_005884715.1 Alphaproteobacteria bacterium
AGGTCGGCCGCCTTCAGGCGGACGGGATAAGGCGTCACATGGAGAGACCTGATCCCCTCATCCTCCCATCGCTGGACGCGATGGGCCCCTCCTTCTCCCCTTGGGAAAGAGACGCTGGATTGATAACCACCCTCACGCCGAGGTGGCCATTTAACCAACTCGTCATGGCCGCCCTTGAGGCGGCCATCCAGGCTTTCCGTGCAGCAGCTGTATGGCGTCGAGTCTGGATGGCCGGGTCAGGCCCGGCCATGACGAGTGGGGGGAAGGCGCGCCTCGGGGATGAGGGTTTGATGCGGGAGATGTCCTCATGACCTCATCGAATACCCCTACCCAGCGGCAACTCCGGGCCGGCGAACTCATCCGCCATGCGCTGGCGGAGATATTGCTGCGCGGCGATGTCGGCGATCCGGAGCTCGATCGTCTGAAGGTCGGCGTTCATGAAGTGGCGATGTCGCCCGATTTGCGGATCGCGACTGTCTATGTGCGGCCCCTGCTGGATGGGCAAAACGACCTTGCGCTCAAGACGCTCGCGCGGCATGCCCGCTATATGAGAGGATTGCTTGCCCCCCGGCTCGATATGAAGTTCATGCCCGAATTGCGGTTTCGTGTCGATACGGCGCTCGATTATGCCGAGCGGATCGACAGGCTTCTCAAGGATCCCGCGGTGGCGCGCGATCTCGCCGAGAAGAAGTGAAAACCCGCCAGAATATCCATGGCTGGATAGCGCTGGACAAACCGGAGGGTATGGGCTCGACTCAGGCTCTGGCCAAGGTCAAGCGGCTATTCAATGCAAATAAGGCTGGCCATGGTGGAACTCTCGATCCTTTGGCCTCCGGGCTTCTTCCGATCGCACTCGGAGAAGCCACCAAGACCGTTTCCTGGGCCATGGAAGGGCGAAAAACCTATCGAGTCGTAATCAAATGGGGCGAGGGACGGACCACGGATGATCGCGAAGGGGAAATCTCGGAGCTTTCAGAATGTCGCCCCTCAAGGAAAGATATCGAATCGATACTAACGAGTTTTGAGGGGGAAATTCTTCAGACCCCGCCCAAATTCTCTGCGATCAGGGTCTCTGGCGAAAGAGCATATGATCTGGCCCGGGCTGGGGAAGAGGTTGCCCTCATGCCGCGGCCGGTCTTCATCGAAAGGATCGAACTCCTGGCCCTACCGGACCGAGATCATGGCGAATTCTCCGTCACTTGTGGCAAAGGGACCTATATCCGCTCGCTCGCCCGCGATCTGGCCCTGGCGCTCGGAACGGTCGGCCATGTCGCATCCCTAAGGCGGACGCAAGTTGGGCCTTTTGGCGAAAAAGATATGATTTCGCTGGAAAAGCTTGACGATCTGCGCCATAAGGCGGCCGGCGACAACGCCATGGAAGGGGTTCTCCGCCCCATCGAGACCGTGCTGGACGGCATCCCGGCACTGGCCGTGAAGGACGCGGAGGCCCAGCGCCTGAGACAGGGCCAATCGGTTCTGCTCAGAGGCGCGAGCGCTCCCATCGCACAAGATGCGGTCCTCGTCATGTGGGGTCAAAAACCCTTGGGGATCTGCTCTATCGAAAAGGGCTCGCTCAAGCCGAAGCGCCTGTTCAACTTGTAACTTATTTGGAGATGACCGAATGACGATGACTGCTGAGCGCAAAACCGCGCTCGTCAAGGAATATGGCACCAAGGCGGGTGATACCGGTTCACCTGAAGTGCAAGTCGCGCTCCTCACCGAGCGCATCAATACGCTTACCGACCACTTCAAAGCCCACAAGAAAGACAATCACTCGCGCCGCGGCCTCCTCAAGATGGTCAGCCAGCGCCGCGGTCTGCTTGACTATCTCAAGAAGGTCGATGAAGGGCGTTATCAGTCGCTGATCAAGCGGCTCGATATAAGGCGCTAGAAGCATCGGACCGAAAAGTGGAAACCCGGTTTTCGGATAATCCGATGCGCATAAACAACTAGCGCAGTCAGCATGAGCGGGCGGATCACCGATTTGCCGCTCGCGATCCCCGAATTGGCGTCCGGCAATAGGGCCGGCGCCAAGAGGCCCACAGGGGATGCCGTCCACGATGTAGGTGAACGCAAATCAAGCGGCGGCGAAGGGCAATCAGGAAAATCATATGTTTACAATCGATGTTGAAGAAATCGAATGGGGCGGCAAGAAGCTGCGCCTCGAAACCGGACGCATGGCGAGACAGGCCGACGGCGCCGTGATCGCGACCTATGGCGAGACCACGGTGCTCGCTACAGCATACAGCAGTCGCTGCCCGCGTTGAAAAGCCTGGAATCGATTTCTTCCCGCTGACCGTCAATTACCAGGAAAAGACCTATGCCGCCGGCAAGATTCCCGGCGGCTATTTCAAACGCGAAGGACGCCCGACCGAGCGCGAGACGCTGATCTCCCGCCTCATCGACCGGCCGATCCGTCCACTCTTCATTGAAGGCTTCCGCAACGAGACGCAGGTCATCGCGACGGTTCTGTCTTACGATCTCGAGAATGATTCCGACATCGTGGCACTCGTCGCGTCATCCGCGGCGCTGACACTCTCCGGCATTCCCTTCATGGGCCCGGTCGGTGCGGCGCGCGTCGGCGTCGTCAACGGCGAGTATGTGCTCAATCCGACGATCGAGCAGATGAAGACCTCCGAACTCGATCTCGTCGTCGCCGGCACCCAGGACGCCGTGCTGATGGTCGAATCGGAAGCGAAGGAACTTTCGGAAGAGCAGATGCTGGGCGCCGTCATGTTCGGGCACAAGCATTTCCAGCCGGTGCTCGAGGCGATCATCCGCATCGCCGAGCGCTCGGCCAGGGCACCGCGCGAGCTCAGCCTATGGCGTCGCCAAGAAGGAAGACCGACATGAGGCCATCGCCAAGGCGAAGGACAAGGTCTTGGCCGCCCTCATCGTCGAAGGCAAGGAAGATGCACCTGCCGCCAACAAGATCGGCGAGGCATTCAAGCATCTCGAGAAGGACATCGTCCGCAACAGCATCCTCGATACCGGCCATCGCATCGACGGGCGCAATCTCGTCACCGTGCGGCCGATCGTTGCCGAGGCCTCGGTGCTGCCGCGTACCCATGGTTCGGCGCTGTTCACCCGCGGCGAAACCCAGGCGCTGGTGGTCACCACGCTCGGCACCGGCGAGGATGAGCAATATATCGACTCGCTTGAAGGGACCTACAAAGCAACCTTCATGCTGCATTACAACTTCCCGCCCTTCTCGGTGGGCGAGACAGGCCGCCTCGGCGGTGCCGGCCGGCGCGAAATCGGCCATGGCAAGCTCGCCTGGCGCGCCATCCACCCGATGCTGCCGCCGGCGGATCAGTTCCCCTATACGATCCGCGTCGTCTCGGAGATCACCGAATCGAATGGTTCATCGTCCATGGCCTCGGTCTGCGGCGCTTCCCTGTCGCTGATGGATGCCGGCGTTCCACTGCGGGCACCCGTCGCCGGCATCGCGATGGGCCTCATCAAGGAAGGCGACCGTTTCGCCGTCCTGTCCGACATTCTCGGCGATGAGGATCATCTCGGCGACATGGACTTCAAGGTTGCCGGTACCGCCAATGGCGTGACCTCGCTGCAGATGGACATCAAGATCACCGGCATTACCGAAGACATCATGAAGACGGCGCTGTGGCAGGCCAAGGATGGCCGACTGCACATCCTCGGCAAGATGGCGGAGGCGCT
>VAZZ01000339.1 GCA_005884715.1 Alphaproteobacteria bacterium
ATACGAGCCGGGCGAGCGGGTGCCCTCGGAGCGCGAGCTTGCCGAGAGATTCAAGGCCGGGCGCGGCCTGGTCCGCGAGGCGCTCGCCTATCTGGAGGCGCTCAGGGTCATCGACCGGCGCGCCAAGTCCGGCGTCTACATGTCGAATGATTCGGCGAGCGTCGAGGCGCTCGCCCTCTTCGCCCAGATCGGCGTGCCGCTCCAGGCCGAGGAAGTACGCCAGTCCAATGAGATGCGGCGCATTCACGAGATCACCGCTGTCAGGCTCGCTTGCGAGCGTTCGACGCTTGAGAATTTCGACCGCATGCGCGCCGTGCTCGCCACCTCGATGAAGCGCATCGATGCCGCTGAGCCGATCGACCTCGAGTACCGCGATTTCCATCTCGAGATCGTCAACGCCACGCAGAACAACGTCTTCTACCGGATCGTGCGCATCTTCTATCTGATGACCGCCGAGCGCCGGATTGATGGACGCGCATCTGAAAGGTGTCGAGAGCTACTGGACGGGCCTGCTCGACAAGCCGCAAGGTCCGGAAAAACAGCAGCCGGAAGCCGCCTGGCTGCGTCATATTACAAGCTAGCGTTGAAGATTTGCTACGAATTCGACCATTAAATGTTTCACGCTCTCCCCCAACTCGTCATCCCGGCGACGCGGCTATTGAATGCTTCGCACTCTCCCACCACCGTCATCCCGGCGAAAGCCGGGACCCATTAAATTCTCGCGACGCGGGCAGCGCCGCGCGGTTGATTCTATTCAGGGGGTCCCGGCTTTCGCCGGGATGACGAAAATGGGTATAGCCATGCCGATCGTCTACTCAACCCATCCCTTGCATCCCAATGCCGCTGCCCTCCTCGCAGGCCACGCCGACCTTGTCATCGCCTCCAATCTTTCAGACGAAACCCTCACCCGCGAAGCGAAGCCTGTCGATATTGTCATCGTGCGCGCCAATCTGCCGGAGGCACTCTTCGCCAATGCTACAAAACTGAAAGCCGCCATTCGCCATGGCGCCGGCCTCGACATGATCCCGGTTGAGGCAGCAACGGCAGCGGGCGTGCTCGTCGCCAATGTGCCTGGCGTCAATGCCCGCTCGGTTGCCGAGCATGTCATCTTCGTCGCTTTGGCGCTGGCCCGCCGGTTCCGCGCCATCGATCAGGATCTGCGCCACAAAGGCTGGCTCGCCGGGCGCGCTCATTCGCTCTCCGCCAGAGAACTCCATGGCGCGACCATGGGCATCATCGGCATGGGCCATCTCGGCAAGGCGATCGCCCAGATCGCCGGATCGGGCTTCGGCATGAAGGTTTTGGGATCGACGCGGCGCAATGCCGGTTTCCCGGAAAATGTTGAGCCGGCCTCGCGCGATGAACTCCTCAGGCGCAGCGACTATGTGGTGCTCGCCTGCCCGCTGTCGCCCGAGACCCGCGGCATGATTTCAGCGCGCGAGCTCGCTCTCATGCGCAAGGGCAGTTTCCTCATCAATGTCGCGCGTGGCGCCGTCACCGTCGAAGACGATGTCGTGGCGGCGTTGAAGAGCGGACATCTTGGCGGTGCCGCGATCGATGTCTTCGCCGAACAGCCGCTGCCGCCTGATCATCCCTTCTTCAGTTTCGCCAATGTGATCCTCACTCCTCATCTCGCCGGCATTACCGAAGAGAGCATGGAGCGCATGGGCATTGGCGCGGTTGGGGAGACTTTGCGCGTTCTCAAAGGCGATCTGCCTCTCAATCTGGTCAATCCCTCCGTTGTCGTGCAATATCGCCGGCGCTTTGCCTGAGCGGACCGCTCTTGCAATTGCCGGCCGAACCGTGCGATTTGGAAAATCTCAGCATCGGAAGTCACGCCCGGAGTGGGCGAATCCATGGTGAAGGGAAATTCCCTGTTCTCGTTGTTCTCGTAGATTCCGCAATGCTAACCTCTTGATTTTGCTGGAGGCGGCATTTTTTTCGCGAAAAATTCCCTATTATTCCCTGTATTCGGCGCCCTGAACGCCGATTATTCACCGGTGAATAAATCGAAAATCGCAAGCCGTATGAATGTCTTAGCCCCATTTGGTTACTCTGGCGCCGCCCGTGGGGCCTCGCATGGGGCCGCTGCTTTCTATTATTTTCCTCTATTTTATTCTCCCTCTATCGGTGGCGAGGGAAATTTACTCCATCGCCACCCAGCTGCCATTGGCGAGGCCTGATTTCAGCACTGCATCGACGAAGGCCAGCGCATCGACGCCGTCGGAGCCGACGGGCGCCAAGAGGCTCAAGGGATCGGGCGCCCGCTTCTCGTGCCGGGCTGTAATCTGCTCGGCATAATCGCCATAGAGATTGGCGAAGGCTTCGATAAAGCCTTCCGGCAGGCCCCACACGATGCGCGTCGCGTGCTTGGCAAAAGGTGAGAGCTTGCCGCCGCGATGCAGTGTCTGGTCGGTGCCATCCAGCAGCCG
>VAZZ01000338.1:0-13299 GCA_005884715.1 Alphaproteobacteria bacterium
ATCGGGCTGGAGCACGGTGGTGGTGATGCCGACATGGTCAAAGACGAACATTGGCGTTCTCTCAAACTGGGCGAAGGTGGCGGCGCCCAAAAGCACCGCCGCCCTTCTTTTCTAGAGAGCCGCCTTGATCGCCTCGGCATCCACTTTCTTGTAGTCATCAGACAGCGCGAAGCCTTCGGCATCGGCCTTGACCTTGGCCGCATCGAAGCTGTTGGCGACATCGACGAGATCATTCTTGACCACATCGGCGACCTTGATGTCGCCCGAGATCTGGCCGATCTCCTTGGCGGTGTCGAAGAAGAGCTGCCAGCTTTCCGGAATGTGGTAGCCCCACTTCTTGCGCTCGTCCCAGCGGCCGGCGAAAACATTGGCGAGTTGCATCATCGATTCCGTCGCGACCGAGGGATTCATCTGCGAGGAGAGGCCGGGGAAGTGCTCCATGACGATCTGCGTCGCGGCGCGCGGATTGGTGCGCCCGAATTCGAGACCGGCGGCCCATCCCTGCAGATAGCGGCCATAGAGTTCCTTCTTCGCCGCATCCTCGAAATCCGCCTTGCGGATGACGAAGCTGTTGGCGGGAAGCTTGGAGAAGTTGCGGCCGAGGAAATAGTCGAAATCGAGCCCCTGGCCTTTCCACTGGGCGCGCCAGCCTTCCCAGGAAAGGGCGGCATCGCCATTGCCCTGCTTGAGAACCGTGCCCCAGGCCGGCCAGCCGCCATCGACATATTTGACTTTCGTGATGTCGACTCCCGCCGCCTTCAGCATCGGATCGCAGATCGATTGCCAGCCGGCGGAGCCCAGCACGATGGTCTTGCCTTCGATGCCCTTGATGTCGGCTGGCTTCTCGCCTTTGCGGAAGGCGAAGTCGAAGACATCGGCGCCACCCATATGGAAGACCGAGACGAGCGGGATGCCCTGTGCGAGGCCGAGCGAGAAGACGCCTGGCGAAGGATAGCCCATATCGGCCTGGTTCTGGTCGACGAGCTTGACGCAAGCTGTCGCATCGGAGGGCCCGGGCTCCAGCGTCGTTTCGATATTGCCGAAATAACCGTATTTCTTGCCGACCCAGTAGGGATAGTCGTCCAGCACCTCGATGGTGCCGCGTGGCGACACCCAGCGCACCCTATCGGCCGCATAGGCCTTGCGCGCGCCGCTCAAGCCTCCCAGTGCCGCAACCGAAACACCTGCGGCGGTCAGGCTCAACAGACGGCGCCGTCCAATCATCATGCTGCTCATATCTGGTTTCCTCCTGTTTGTGCTCTTGTTCTGTCACGCACTTAAAGTTCGTCCCTGTAAACTATGCTTCCCAGCTCGCCCATTTCTTGCCGATCCAGTAGAACAGCACATAGATCGATATGCCGATGATGGCGAGGATGAGGATGACAGCGAAGAATTGCGGCATCCGGATGAGGGCCGAATAGTAGGTCAGGCGATTGCCGAGGCCTTCGGCACCGCCGACCATCTCGGCGCCGACCGTGGTGAGCAGGCCGAAGATCGATCCCACCATCAATCCGACAATGATCATCGGCATCGCCATGGGGATGCGGATCTTGGTGAAGATCTGGAAGGTCGAGGCGCCGAATGAACGTGCCAGCGCGATCTTGGCGAGATCGACACGCCGGAAGCCGGTCGCCGAATTGATCATCACCATCGGCCCCGAAGCCAGCGCCACCGCGATGATGCGCGGCTCGCTGCCGAAGCCAAGCTTCAGGATGAGAAGCGGCACCAGCGCCAGCATCGGCGTCGTCACCAGCAGCAGGATATAGGGGGTCACGATCTTCTCGACGAAGGGGAACTGGGTGATGACGGCGGCGAGAACGAAGCCGATCGAGGCGCCAATGGCAAAGCCCACCAGCAATTCATAGAGAGTGACCAGGAGATGCGGCCAGATGAATTTCCATTCTGTGAACAGAGCGGTCACGATCTGGCTGGGCGTGGGGAGCACATATTGCGGCACGCCGAACCATTTGAGCAGGAATTCGCTTCCGCCAATAATCACCACCGCAACCAGGATGATGATCAGGATCTCGAATTTGGTGCGATGATCACCGAGGCCGAGCGACGCGCCGGAGAGGCCGACGCCATCGCCGCCGCCACTTTTCTTCTTGTTGAATTCCGGGATCTTGTCGCCCAGCGCCTTGTCCACTCTCGCTCCTCCTTCGAGCATTCTTTCAGTTTCAGGTAATCGCCAGTCCCACATGGGGCTTGCGGCCATGATCGATGCTGGCCTTGATATGCAATACGCGTTCGATGAAGTCCGGCCTGGTCTGGATGTCGACCGGACGCGGACGCGGTATGTCGATGTCGAAGATCCTGGCGATGCGGCCCGGCCGCGCCGACATTACGGCGACGCGGTCGGCGAGGAAGATCGCTTCGGAGATCGAATGGGTGACGAAGACGATGGTCTTGCCGGTCTCCATCCAGATTTCCTGGATGAGGAGGTTCATCTCATCGCGGGTGAAAGCGTCGAGCGCGCCAAAGGGCTCATCCATCAGGAGCAGTGAGGGATTGACCGACAGGCTGCGCACGATCGAGGCGCGCTGCTGCATGCCGCCCGAAAGCTCGCGCGGGAATTTGGATTCAAAGCCCCAGAGATCGACACGCTTCAGCAGCGCGTCGATGCGCTCCTGATCGACCGGCTTGCGCTTGAGCTCGAAAGGCAGCGCGATATTGGCGGCGAGATTGCGCCAGGGCAACAGATTGGCATCCTGGAAGATCATCGCGATCTCAGGATGCGGCTTGGTGATCTTCTCAGGCCCAAGCCTGATCTCGCCATCGGTCAGGTCATGCAATCCGCCCATCGACCACAATAGGGTCGACTTTCCGCAGCCCGATGGTCCGAGGATGCAGAGAAATTCGCCGTCACGGACCTCGAGCGAGACATTGTCGAGCGCATGCACGGAGCCGGTGCGGGTCTGATAGTATTTGGTCGCCCTCTCGACCAACATCTTGGTCGATCTTTTGTCCGAGGCGCCCGCTGCTTTGCGCATATGCGTCGCATCCATCATGATGTTTCCGACCCTCAACGATTTGGCATCGTTATTTTGTCAAATCATGTTACAAAATTTCAGACTCTGCAATAGCAATTAGTCAGCCTCGCCATTCACGTTTCGCCAGAAAGCGAAGCGGCATAAGGTTCCTTGACCTTTTCCGCCGGAAATCAGCGGCTTTTTCAATTTCGGCAGTTATCGTGAGGATACTTGCCGAAAATCGAAAAGCGTGTAATTTAATTACGAGAGTGGAAACAGCCACAGGGCAAAGCGGAAATGGCGCGGCGGCGCAACGAGAAACCGACAGAGCAGCCTCCGGCGATCGACATCGTCTCGCGCATCCAGCGCATCGAGAGCGAATTGTCGCCGTCCGAAAGGCGGGTCGCCGCCATGGTAAGCCGCGACTATGAGGCCGCCACGCGCATGACGATCGCCGATCTGTCGCATAAGGCGAAAGTCAGCCAGCCGACGGTCACCCGCTTCTGCCGGTCGCTCGGCTGCACGTCCTTCGCCGACTTCAAGATCAAGCTTGCTACCACGCTCACCGTGGCGGCCGCCTATCTCAAATCGGACCGCGTCTTCGATGATGATGTCGGCCAGCTCGCCCAGACAATCATGATGCGTGCCGCGACCGCGGTGCGCGAATGCCTCGACCAGCTCGACACGCAAGTGATCGGCGAGGCGATCGATGCGCTGAGCGAGTGCCGGCGGGTGGACCTCTATGGCCAGGGCGGCGGATCGGCGGCAATGGTCGAGGATGCGAAATTGCGTTTGTTCAGACTGGGTCTTCCGGTCTGCGCCTATATCGATGGTCACCAGCAGCGCATGTCGGCGGCGACGCTGCGGCCCGGCGATGCGGTCTTTGCGATCTCGAATAGCGGCCGGTCGAAGCCGGTGGTCGAAGCAGTCGAGATCGCCCGCTCCTTCGGCGCCCGCACCATCGCCATGACACGGCCAGGCACGCCGCTCGCCAAGGCGGCCGATATCGTCATCGCCATCACCATTGCCGAGGGCGACAATGTGCTGGTGCCGACGCCCTCGCGCTACGCCCATCTGGCGGTGATCGACACAATCGCGGCTGGGGTGGCGGCAAAACTCGGCACAAAGGGGCGCGAGGCGCTGCGCCGGGTGCGCTACACGCTGGCGCGCATCGGCGTCGCAATTCCAACGCCGGTGACCGATCCGACACCCCTAATGAAGGACTTCGAGACGCAGGAATGAACTGGCGGTCTTAGAGCTTTTAGTCCTTATATCGTTCTCATTTTTACTTGTATATGTTCTTACTATGTTCTAACCTTTTTCCATGGTATCGCCCCTCCTATCGCCCCTTTCCCTTTCCCAAAAAGGAAGGATGAGTGTTGAGGATTTGCGGCGCCGGCTGCCTTCTTCTCTCGCCGATCGCGGCAAGATACCGGTCTTTTCGCTGGGGCTTCCCGCTGTCGATGACCGCCTGCCCCTGCACGGCCTCTCCCTTCATGCCGTGCATGAAATCCACGCCGCCGCGCCGGAAGACCTGCCGGCAGCCCTTGGTTTTCTCGTCGCCCTCATGGCCTCCATGCCAGATGACGGGCCGATCTTCATCATCACCTCGGCGCAAAGCCTCAATTCCACCGGCCGGCTTCATGGCCATGGCCTAAATGCACTCGGCCTCGATCCCGGGCGCATCACTCTCATCGAAGCACGCAATGAGATGGAAGCCTTCTGGGCGATCGAGGAAACACTGCGCTCGGGCGCTGCCCAGATCGCCCTAGGGCTCATCGCCCAAACCTTCGATCTGAAAAAGAGCCAGCGGCTCAGCCTTGCGGCGCGCGAGTCGGGGCGGCCTCTATTGTTGCTGCGGCCGCCGAAATCGGCCGTGGCGAGTGCGGCTGAAACGCGCTGGCGCATTGCGGCGGCACCTGCCCATCGCTGTTCCTCCGGTGGTCTTATCGCATCGCGATGGCGAGTGGTGCTCGAGCGCTGCCGCAATGGCTCAACTGGTGAGTTTGTGTTGGAGTGGTATCATGCGTCGCATCGTTTCGGTCTGGCTACCGCGCTGGCCGATCCTGCGCTTTCTGACGGCGCAGGGCTCGTCCGCAATAGCGCCTGACCAGCCTTTCGTTCTCACCATCGATGCCTCGGGTGGCCCGCGTATCGCCGCCACCTCACCGGCTGCGGAAAGAAGCGGGCTCTTCATCGGCCAGACCCTGAGCGATGCGCGCGCCAAGGCCGGCGGCCTGCTGCAAGTCCGTCCAGTCGAGCCTGACCTTGATGCGGAGGCCTTGCGCCAGCTGACATTCTGGGCGACGCGCTATACGCCCGCCGCCTCGCCATGGGGGCTCGACAATGGCGGCGACGGCTTCTTCCTCGACATCACCGGCTCAGCGCATCTTTTTGGCGGCGAAGCGGCCCTGCTGGACGATCTCATCAAGCGTCTCAAGAAGTTCAATCTGGCGGCCAGATGCGCTATTGCCGGCACCGCCGGCGCAGCCTGGGCGCTTTCGCATTATTCGCTTTCCCTGCCGCTCAGCCTGGCCGAGGGAAAAGAGAGAGAGGCGCTGCGCCCGCTGCCGGTCAAGGCGCTGAGACTCAGTCCCGATACGCATTCCGCCCTGCACCGACTCGGCTTCAAGCGTATCGGCAGGCTGATCGATGCGCCACGCGCGCCCTTCGCCGCCCGTTTTGAAAGTGAATTGCTTCTGCGCCTCGATCAGGCCTTGGGCGCCAGGCCCGAAGCCCTGCATTATATTTCGCCGCCGCCCGTCTATCATGCGCAGCGTTCGTTCCTCGATCCGATCTTCGCGCAAGAGATCGTCATCGCGACGGCAAAGAGACTGGTGGAGCGGCTCATTCCTGCTCTGGTGCGCGACGGTGTCGGCATCCGTTCCCTGCGCCTCGATCTCTACCGCGTCGATGGCGAGACGCAGCGGCTCGATATCGGCCTTGCCGCGCCAACACGAGACTCCACTCACATTGCAAGGCTGGCCACGCTCAAGCTCGACGGCCTGGCGCAAAAGCTCGACGCCGGTTTCGGCTTCGACTGCATCGGCCTCGCTGTCGCCAAAGCCGAAAAGATCCCGGCCCGGCAAGGCGATCTCGACTCCCGCCCCGATAGAAGGACCACAGTGGAAAGCGAGGCCTGTCTCATCGATGCGCTGCGCCAGCGCCTCGGCCCTGAAAGAGTCCGGCAGCTTCGTCCGGTGGAGAGCCATATTCCCGAACGTGCCGAGATCTCCCGCAAAGCAGACGATATGAAGGCAATCTGGCCGAAGCCTGATGAGGATCGCCTGCGGCCGATTTTCCTTCTACCCAAGGCCGAGCGTGCGGATGTCATCGCTCTCATTCCCGATGGTCCGCCCCGGCAATTCCGCTGGCGCGGCAAGACACACATCATCGCCTTTGCGCAAGGCCCGGAACGCATTGCCGATGAATGGTGGCGCAGCGATGCGACCGATCTCACCCGCGATTATTACTGTCTCGAGAACGAGGCGGGGCAGCGCTTCTGGCTCTATCGCGAAGGTCTCTATGGGCGCGAGACCAATGCGCCGCACTGGTTCGTCCATGGCTTCTTCGCGTGAGGCTGCATGATGGATTATGCCGAACTCGCCGTCACCACCAACTTCTCCTTCTTGCGCGGGGCATCGCATCCTCAGGAAATGGTCGCCTGCGCCGATGAGCTCGGCCTTGCCGCCATTGGCATTGCCGACCGCAACAGCTTCGCCGGCGTGGTGCGGGCCTATGCGGAAGCAAAGGAGCGCAAGATCAAGTTCCTTCCCGGCGTGCGGCTGGTGGCGCTCGATGGTTTCGAGGTGCTTGCCTATCCGACCGACCGCAACGCCTATGGCCGCCTCTGCCGTCTTCTCACCAACGGCAACAGGAAAGCGAAGAAGGCCGAATGCCATCTGAGCGTCGCCGATATCCGTGCGGCGAGCGAGGGGCAGATGCTGATCGCCTTGCCGCCGGACAGGCTCAATGCGGCTTTCACCGCGCATCTTGCGGAACTCGGCGAGGCCGCACCGGGTCGGGTCTTCCTCGGCGCCGTCCACCGTCACCAGGGCCATGAGAGGCAGCGTTTCGCCCGACTGGCGGATTGTGCCCGGCGGCACAACACCCCGCTCGTCGCCCTCAATGATGTGCATTATCACAGCCCGGACCGGCGCCCCCTTGCCGATGTACTTACTTGCATCCGCGAGAAATGCACCATCACCGAAGCAGGCTTCCGGCTCAATGCCAACGCCGAGCGTTACCTCAAATCGGCGGACGAGATGCTGCGTCTCTTCGCCGGCCATGAAGACGCAGTCCGCCGCAGCGTCGAGATTGTCCAGCAATGCCGGTTTTCTTTGGGCGATCTCAAATATGAATATCCCGACGAGCCGGTGCCGCCCGGCAAGACGCCACAGGAACATCTCGCCGATCTCGCCTGGGCCGGCGCCAAAAAGCGATTTCCGCATGGCATCCCCGAGGAGATCAAGACGAATATAAATGAAGAGCTGCGCATCATCGCGGATCTCGACTACCCGCGCTATTTCCTCACCGTGCATGATGTCGTCGCTTATGCGCGGAGCCAGAACATCCTCTGCCAGGGGCGTGGCTCGGCGGCGAACAGCACGGTGTGCTTCTGCCTCGGTATCACCGAAGTCAATCCGCAATCGACCAAGCTCCTGTTCTCGCGCTTCATATCGCAGGCACGCAACGAGCCGCCCGACATCGATGTCGATTTCGAACATGAACGACGTGAAGAAGTCATTCAAGGCATTTACCAAAAATATGGCAAGGAGCGCACCGCGCTCGCTGCCACAGTGATCACCTACCAGGCGCGCAGTGCGATTCGCGATGTCGGCGCCCGATCAATATGTGCGGGAGGCGGGTTTCGATCCCGGCAATGAGAAGATCCGCCAGGCCGTCGGCCTCGCCAATGAGCTCATCGGCTTTCCGCGCCACCTCTCCCAGCATGTCGGCGGTTTCGTCCTCACCCAGAAGCGGCTGGATGAGACGGTGCCCATCGGCAATGCCGCGATGGAGGACCGCACATTCATCGAGTGGGACAAGGATGACATCGACACGCTTCGTCTCATGAAGGTCGATGTGCTGGCGCTTGGCATGCTGAGCTGCCTCAGGCGTGGCCTCGAATTCCTGCGCGGGCATTACGGCCATAAATACAAGAAGCCATTCAACTCGCTTTTCGACCTGCCTTACGAGGATCCCGAAACCTATGACATGCTAGGCAAGGCCGATTCCGTCGGCGTGTTCCAGGTCGAGAGCCGGGCACAGATGTCGATGCTGCCACGTCTCAAGCCGAAGGAATTCTACGATCTCGTCATCGAAGTGGCGATCGTCAGGCCCGGACCCATCCAGGGCGATATGGTGCATCCCTATCTGAAACGGCGCGACGGTATCGAGAAAACCGTTTATCCCTTTCCCGATCCGGCATTCGGGCCCAAAAATGAATTGGAAGAGGTTCTCAAACGGACAAAGGGCGTGCCGCTCTTCCAGGAACAGGCGATGCAGATCGCCATCACGGCGGCGGATTTTTCTTCCGATGATGCCGACCGGCTGAGACGATCGATGGCGACCTTCCGCAATAATGGCGATGTCAGCAGATTCCGCGCGAAATTCATCACCGGCATGACTGCGCGAGGCTACGAACAAGACTTCGCCGAACGCTGCTTCAGCCAGATCGAGGGTTTCGGCGAATACGGTTTTCCGGAAAGCCACGCCGCGAGCTTCGCACTCCTCGTCTATGCCTCAGCCTGGATCAAATGCCATCACCCGGATGTATTCTGTGCCGCCATCCTCAACAGCCAGCCCATGGGCTTCTATCAGCCGGCGCAATTGGTGCGCGATGCGCGCGAGCATGATGTCATTGTCCGACCCGCCGATGTCAATGACAGCCAGTGGGACTGCACGCTCGAACCGCTCTCGACGGAACGCTGCGCTGTGCGCCTCGGCTTCCGCCAGATCGGCGGTCTCAAGGAGGACGAGATCCAGGCCCTCATCGCGCGGCGCGGCAATGGCTATTCGAGCCTTGAGCAATTGGCGCGGCGCGGCATTTCGCGCTTCACGCTGGAAAGGCTGGCGGAAGCCGATGCCTTCACCTCAATGGGGCTCGACCGCCGGTCGGCTTTGTGGGCGATGCGCAGGCTCGGCCGTCTCAATATCGAGCCGGTGAAGAATCAGAGCGCGGCATTTGACAGCAACCTGCCGCTCTTCGCGCCCCATATCGAAGACAGTCTCTTCAGTGAACCTTCCGTGACTTTGCCCGAGATGCAGCTCAGCGAGGAGGTGAGGGATGACTATCAGACGACCGGCCTATCGCTCAAGGCGCATCCCTGCAGCTTCTTCCGCGCCGAGCTCGCCCGGCTCGGGGCGATCACCAGCCGCGAGCATCGTGACGAAAGGCTGAAGCAGGACGCGAAAGTCACCGTTGCCGGTCTCGTCCTCATGCGCCAGATGCCCGGCACCGCCAAGGGTGTCGTCTTCATCACGCTCGAGGATGAAACCGGCATCGCCAATATCATCGTATGGCCGAAGATCCTGGCTGCGAATCGCCGTGTGGTGATGACGGGTGAATTCCTCGCCATCCGCGGCAGGCTGCAGCGCTCAGGCCTCGTCATCCATGTCATTGCCGAAAGCTTCGTCGATCTCAGCGTGGAACTGCGCAAGCTTAGGCAGGACAGTCTCGCCGAAGCGGATGTGCCGGCCCTCATCAAGAGCCGGGATTTTCATTAGCAAATACCGTCAATCGCTCCGGCTGCCGGTCGCGACGATCTTGATCGCATCCTCTGGCAGCGGCTGCTGCAGCTTGAGCGCTTCCCTGATCGGCAGGGTGAGCCAGGCCTGCCATTCCTCCCGACTGCGCAAAATAACGGGCATGGACTGAGAATGAACGGGCTTCACGATATCATTCGGCCGCGTGGTCAGAAATGCATAGAGCAGATGCAAGCCCTCAACCGGTTTCGCCTTGGTGCCGCGCACGCCCTGCCATGAGCACCATAGACCCGCGAAGGCGAAGGGCGATCGATTGTCATTGAGACCAAACCAGATAGTCTCTTTCTTTCCGGTCGCAGGATTTGGCTGCGGCGTCCACTCGGCGAAGCTCGTGGCCGGGACGAGGCAGCGATGCTCGACGCCGTGATAGGGTTTCCAGTAGTCGGAATGGACATTGCGCGCATTGACGACCGGCCGCTTGTCCTTCTGATCGGACGCTAAGGGAAAGCCCCAGCGCATCATCACCAGCTCGCGCTTTCCCTCAGCCGTGCGGCGGATCACCGGTGCTGAGTAGTCGGGATGGATGCTCTCATAGGCGAAATCGACCTCGGGCTCCGCCAGATCAGCATCGAAGATGGCAACCACGTCCTTCGGCCTGCCGCGCAAATTGTAGGTGTTGCACATCCTTCAGTCTTTCGATCTTGCCGCCTTCTCGCGCTGATACACAGTCCAATCATGCAGCAGGCACTTCATGTCCAATTCAAGATCCGCCTCTATGGTCTTTTTCGCGGCGAGCGCGGTTGGAAAATTATCGATCTTGCGGGCATGCGATGTCGCTTCATAACGCGATGTCTTTCCCTGGCCGTCGATCTTGCGGACGATCGAGAAATGGATGAGGCCCCCCAGATTGAGCGACCAGCCTTCGCATGAGCCGCGTCCCCAGCGCGACCACTTTCCTCCCGCCATCCTCATCTCCTCGCCTCGGGCTGTCTCGGCCACCAGTCCTTCTTGCCATCACCCGTCTTGAAGAGGACCGCATGGCCGCCCCTGCGATGGCATTGGCGGCAGCGAACCTGATCAGGCAATTCCTTCATGGTCATCCGGCCTCCGAATAGACCCACAAGCTCCACGGCGTCGAGCAGGCCCTTGTGGCTGCAGAACCCACATTCAATGACCAGATCAAGCTGGTGCGTCACAACATCTTGCAGGGTGATTTCGGCGACCTGCCTGACGCCAACGCCACGCAAGATCCTGGCCATCTACCCTAAAACGAAGAAAAGATAATACTTATTTCCCAGTGACTTGCCGGATATCAGCATGTTCTTGCCTCACTCAAGTTATACCGGAACATAGTGTGAACAAAACTTTTGGAGAGTCAAGATGAAATGAGTTTCCAGTGCAGCGCTCGAGAAGTCTTCATCGCGCCGCTCAGGCGCTCCCCCCCCTGCGGCTCAGACAGCGAGGCCCATCACTCAATCGTGATGCTCCCCCCGGGATACAAGCGGAACCAAATCTGTTGTCCCCAATTTGTTGTTGTCGCACCACGGCGGTGCTTGGAGGAAGCAATGGCAATCAACACCCGCAACCCGGTTAGCTCAGCCAGTATCGGGGGCCATCCCATACATCCGATCCTGATTACGCTTCCGATAGGCTTTTGGGTAGCGACGCTTCTCGCCGACATCGGCTTCTGGTGGACTGCTACTGATGGTTGGGCCACTGCGGCCCTGTGGCTGCTTGGTGCAGCGATCGTCGCGGCTGCCTTAGCTGCTGTCGCCGGGCTGATCGACTTCTTGGGCGATGAGCGGATCCGTGCCCTCGGTGAAGCTTGGCTGCATGCAATCGGAAACGTGTTGGCAGTATTGGTTTCGCTGTTCAGTTTCTATTGGCGCTACAACCACGGCGCTGCCGGAGTGCTGCCGGTCGGCATGATATCATCGTTCATTGTCGTGGGCATCATCTTGTTCACCGGTTGGAAAGGTGGGGAGATGGTGTTTCGCCGCCGCGTCGCCGTCCAAGATGAGCCCAAGGTCTAGCTCGCAATATGCGCGGTCTTCATCCGGTCGCTTAGATAGCGAAGTTGCCGGCTCGAGTCAGTCGTCTTATCCGCCTATCGAAGACTACGCATTGATAGGTGACGGTAGAATCCTTGCGCTTATATCCAATCGAGGCTCGGTTGACTGGCTCTGCCTGCCGCGTTTCTCGTCGCCCTCGATTTTTTCGCGTCTGCTGGACACCCAAGGGGGGCGGTTCTTCATTCGACCGCGTATCGAATTCGATGCGAAGTGGAAATATCTGAAAAACACGACCGTCCTACAAACTTCGTTTCAAACGAAAGATGGCGCGGCGCGGGTGATTGATTGCGTGCCCATTGCCGATGGATTGAATGAATTGCAGCCGATGCGCGAGGTCCTGCGCATTATCGAAGGCATCTCTGGGGAAACGGACTTCGAAATCTGCATCGACCTACGACCCGACTATGCGCGAAAACGGCCAACACTTAGACACGGCACCCATCTGGGCTGGCGATATAACTGGTCGAATGAATTCCTCGCTGTGCGCACCGATGCCGGCTTGGACCAAGTTGGACAAACCCTTCGCGGCACCCTTCGCGTTCGAGCTGGAGAACGTCGCTATGTGAGCCTTTCCTACTCGCAAGCTGATCCCGGCGTGTTTACTCTGCTTGGAGCCGCCGCCGACCAACGGCTCGATGCTACGCTGGAATGGTGGCAAGCATGGAGCAGGAATTGCACCTATGTCGGCCCGTATAAGGATGCGGTATTGCGCAGCGCGCTAACTCTGAAGCTCCTCAGCTACGCGCTATCGGGAGCAATCGTTGCAGCACCGACCACATCACTGCCGGAGAGGATCGGCGGCAACCGCAATTGGGACTACCGGTACTGTTGGCTGCGTGATGCCGGACTGACCATGCAGGCTTTTGTCGGACTGGGATTGCGTGATGAAGCACGCGGTTTCTTGAGTTGGCTGCTGCACGCAACGCGGTTAACGTGGCCAGAATTGCAAATCATGTATGATGTGTATGGACTGACCAATCTGCGTGAGGAGGAGCTGAGCCACCTTGAAGGGTACCGAGGCTCACGACCCGTGCGCATTGGCAATGGCGCCCATTCTCAGCGCCAACTGGACGTTTATGGCGAAGTGATCCTCGCTGCCGACGTTTACGTGGCGAGCGGCGGCACGCTGGAGCCGGTGGAATGCCGAATGCTTGCCGGATTCGGCAAAGTCGTTTGTAATCAATGGCGTAAACCGGACCACGGCATTTGGGAGACCCGCGGTGAGCCCAAACAATACACTTTCTCCAAACTGATGTGCTGGGTGGCGCTCGATCGGCTGCTCAAACTCAATCAAAAGGGTATTGTCAGTCTTGGCTTGCTTGCGAACCAGTTTCGTCGGCAACGCGATACGATTGCCGCAACTATCGAAGAACTTGGATTCAATCCCGGTGTCGCAAGTTACGTCAGCGAACTCAATGGAAGTGCGATCGACGCGAGCCTCCTATTGATGCCGTGCGTCGGATATAAATCCGCAAATGATCCACGCGTGATGGCGACATACGAACGGACGTGGCAACGGCTTGGGCGAAATGGGCTTCTTTATCCATATG
>VAZZ01000338.1:13324-18500 GCA_005884715.1 Alphaproteobacteria bacterium
ATCACCTCGCCTGCCGTCCCGATATGCAACAAGCAAGGAAGGTGTTCGACCATGTTCTCTCATTTGCGAGCAATCTAGGTTTGTTTGCTGAAGAGATCGATCCGGATACTGGTGCGGCGCTCGGCAATTTCCCGCAGGCCTTTAGCCATGTTGGATTGATCAATGCCGCCCTCGCTATCGAGAGCTCGAGCGAGTTGCGATGATGCTGGATGAGTTCCCATCCTCGCCGGCCGATCTTATTCTTTGGGGTCTCATCGCCACCATCGTGATGACATCAGTACTTGAAGGCAGCCGCGGCTTTGGCTTTTCGCGCATGAGCTTGCCGTTTTTAGTCGGGATGTTCTTCATTGGGAGCCGCAGATGGGCGCTCATACTTGGCTTGTTGGCTTACACCATCGGTGGTTGGTTGTTCGCCTTTCTCTATTATTTTCTCTTTGCCAGCGTCGGCATCTATACTTGGTGGTTTGGCGCGCTCATCGGAGCTCTGCACGGAGTGTTCCTCCTCGTGGCGGCGCTGCCGCTATTGCCGTTCGTGCACCCCCGCATGGCATCTGAGTATCACGGGGTGACATCGATGCGTCAGCTCGAACCTCCCGGCTTCCTCGCCTTGAACTACGGTTACGGCACGCCAGTGACAACCTTGCTTGGCCAGACCCTCTATGGCATTACGCTGGGCGGCTTTTTACAGTTACAAATCGTAATCCGAGCGTGAGTTCGCGCCCTGGCTCACTGCGCAATCACCTTGTGGATGAGCGCGAAGAGGTCGCCGGTCTTTATGGGCTTGCGCAAATAGGCGATCTGATCTTTCTGGATTTCGGCCTGCACCTTGGCGGTGTGATCGGCCGTCACCGCGATGGCGGGAATGACATGGCCGACCGCCTGACGCAACGCCGCGATGGCTTCGGTGCCAGTCCCCTGGTCGAGATGATAATCGGCGATGATCAGATCCGGCGTCTTTTCGAGGCTCTGCAAGGTCTCGATGGCCTCGCCGAGCGATACGGCCGGAATGGCGCGCATGCCTCTTTCCTGCAGAAGCTCCAGCATGCCTTCAAGAATGGCGAGATCATTCTCGATGACGATGGCGGTGAAACTGGCGAGATCGACCGGCAGGCGCTCGCTGACAGCCGGCGGCCGCGCCCGGCGCAATGGCGGTTCGCAGAACGGCAATTCGATCGAAAAGCGTGATCCCTTGCCGACAATGGAAGCGACTTCGATGCGATGATCGAGAAGCCTGGCGATGCGCCTGACAATGGCAAGTCCAAGCCCCGCCCCCTTGGCTGCATCCGCGAAAATGAATTCCCGCTTGTCCTCAGGGATGCCGGGGCCGGTGTCCCAGACCTCGACGGAGATCATTCTCCCGCGCCGGCGCGCGCCGACCAGGATGCCGCCCTTCACCGTGTAGCGGATGGCATTGGAGATCAGGTTCTGGATGATCTGGCGCAGAAGCCTTGCATCGCTCAGGCCGAAGAGTTCGCAAGGCACACAGCGCAATGGAAGCTGCTTCTGGTCGGCGAGCGGCTGAAATTCGGCGACCAGCGTCGTCAGTATCTCCGCGACCGACAGCGGCACGATATTGGTTTCGACGCTGCCGCTGTCATAGCGCGAAATATCGAGCAGCGTGCCCAAGACCTCCTCGACCGAGCCAAAGGCCTTGTCCACCTTGTCGGCAAAATGCTGCTGACGCAGATCGAGACCGGTGCCCCCCAGCAAGGACAGGAAGATCCGCGCCGCGTTGAGCGGCTGGAGCACGTCGTGGCTTGCGGCGGCAAGAAAGCGGGTCTTGCTCTTGGTGAGTTCCTGCGCTGTATCCCGCGCGTCGATCAGTTCCACTTCGATGGTGCGCCGTTCGACCACCTCGCGGGTGAGTGCCGCCGTGCGCTCCTCGACCCTTTGTTCCAGTGTCTCCTTCGCCTCGCGCAGGGCGCCGCTGGCGCGCCGTTCCTC
The DNA here is from genome assembly GCA_005884715.1 of Alphaproteobacteria bacterium. Classification (GTDB taxonomy): domain Bacteria; phylum Pseudomonadota; class Alphaproteobacteria; order Rhizobiales; family Aestuariivirgaceae; genus Taklimakanibacter. The sequence goes on from VAZZ01000338.1 coordinate 15,269, forward strand.
GGTGACATCGGCGAAACTCACCACGACGCCGCCATCCGGCATGACATTGCCGCTGACGCTCAGAATCGATCCGTCGCTCTTGGTGAGTTCTACGGGATCGAGATCGGCGGAGGGGTTGCGCATCCAGCCCAACACCGCCGACACGCCGGCGCGGTCGCGAACGAAAACCGATTGGCCGACCCATTCCCAGATGCGATCGAACCCCGCCAAAGGTGCTACCAGCCGCAAGGGAAGGCTCAACAGATCGATGAAGCGGTGATTCCACGCCTTGAGGCGCAGGTCCTTCGAGAACATGCAGATGCCCTGCGGCAGATGATCGAGCGTCGCCTGCAGGATCTTTGATTGCTCGTCGAGTTCGCGTTCGCGCCGCAACCGCTCGGCGCGCACGATATCGGTGATGTCGGTCTGGAAAACAACAGTGGCGCCGGTTTCGGTCTTCTTGTTGGAGACCTGGATCCAGCGGTCGCCGGAGAGCTTCTGGATGAAGGCAGCGTGCGGCTTGCGGAACAGTTCGATGCGCGCGGTGCGCCAATGGTCGGGCGTGCGATGCTGATCGAGCACGAGATGGCGGCTCTGGGAGAAGACCTCAGCGATGCGCGAGAAAGGCGTGCCGGGCTTCAGCTTCAATTCGATATCGGGCAGAAGGGCGCGAAACGGTGTATTGCACATCACCAGTTCCTCCGCGTCATTGAACAACGCAAAGCCCTCACTCACCGCTTCGATCGCCGAGGTCAGGTTCTGTTTCGCCGTTTCGGCCTCATCGCGCGCGTCCTCGAGCCTTGCATAAGCATCGGAGAGATCTTCGAGCGTGCGCTTCAGGTCACCGGTGCGGGCCGAGACCTGGCCTTCGAGCAGGATCGCCGTCTGGAATAGCGAAAAGCCATTGCCGGAAAAATCGGTCGAGCGTTCGACGCGGCCCATCAAGGCGCGGTTGATCTTCTCGAGCTTGCGAAGGCGATCCTCCATCTTCTCCGAAGCGTCATGCGATACAGGGGTCATGCGATCGCCCGTTCCTCCGCCTTGCGCTTGGCCTTGCCGATGGCGACGCCGGTGAAGGTCTGGTTGACATGCATGGAGCGATATTGCTCGCCATAAGTGCTGAAGCCGACGACGCCATGGCGCTTGAGGACCTGCGAGACATCGAGGCTCCTCTGCTTCTGTTGGGCTTCGAGGCGGCGCAGGATGCAGTCGAAGCCCAGGATGAGATCGACCGATCCGAGTTCAGTGGCAAGCTTGGTCAGGGCGGCATCGAGATTCTTCGCAATATCGTCGCCATCGGCGACGGTCAGCACGAGACCTTCATCGATGCCGCAATAGAAGCGCAGCGAGCCGTCCTCTTCGACTTTCTGGATCGAACGCACATGATATTCGCCGCCCACCCTGACGACGACGGGATAGGCGGCGAAGATCATCGGATTGAGCTGATTCTCATCGAGCCCGACCATCTTCGCATAGGCAGGGGCGGCAGGCTCGGCATTGATTTCCATGACCAGCCGGCGCACCGGATCGGCCTCGGTCACCACCATCTTCTTGTCGGTCGGGCGGAAATGGTCGAACTTGAACACGCTGAATGGACAGTTTGTCTCGATCAGCGCCAATACGGCGGCATTGGTGTGAAAGGCGCCATGGGCAAAGACCCAGGTCACGCCGAAATCGAGCCCGTCGCCGGCGGAGCCGCCAAACAGCGGGACCGGATCGAGGAACCGGCTGATCGAGGAGACGACCACTTCCTCCTGCCGGCTCATGCCGTCAATGAGGAGCATGCCGAACAGCTGATGTGGGATCGAGCGCATGGTCGGCGGCGCCAAGCCAAGATCGGCAAAAAGATCTTGCCATGTTCCATGCGAAAGCGATCGAGATGGGAGATGAGCCTGGTGCTGGCCTTGTAATCGTCACGTCCGAAGCTGACGCCCGCTATGGTGTTCTCACGATAGCCCTCGGAAGTGATTTCCCCCGCCGTGGTGCAGCCGATAACTTCCACGCCCGGCATCTGGGACTTTATCGCGCTCGCCAGGGCTGGACGGTCATAGCTCGGCGAAGCGAAGAAGACGACCAGAGCCATGGCGGGCTGGCCGATCTGGCGTAACAGTTCGCTTACCGCGACGGCCGGATCGGGGGCGGCCGAGAAGCCCTTTTTAGCTGGCATGGCGCTGCTCCATGTCCCCCAGCACCTCCGGATGGTCGATGACGAGCCCCTGCAGCTTGAGCTTCTGCATGATCAGTACGGCCTGGGTGCGGTTGTGGATGGCGAGCTTCTTGAAGATCGAAGTGATATGAGCCTTGACGGTGGTTTCCACGATATCGAGCTCGTAGGCGATCTGCTTGTTGGGCTTGCCCTCGCAGATCAGGGCCAGCACCTTGTACTGCTGCGGTGTCAGCTCGCGCAGGCGGGCAAGGATTTCAAGCTCGCGGTCATGCGGGGTGGCGAGGGATGATGCCTTGTCGCCATCGCTGCCGAAATAAATCTGGCCCTGCAGCAATTGTCTGACCGCAGCGATGATGTTCTCGCGCTTCTCGCTCTTGTTGATAAAGCCGGATGCACCCAGATCGCGGATCTGGCGAATGATCTCGTCACCGGACAGAGACGATATGACACAAAGAGGGGTGCGCGGATTGGCGGCCCTGAGGCTGACGACGCCCTCGAAACCGGTCGTATCCGGCATCTTAAGGTCGAGCAAAATGAGGTCGGGCCGCGTTCCCGCCGCCAGGGCGCGCCAGGCTCCCTCGATCGAACCCGCGGTTTCGACGAGGGCTGCCGGAAAGGCGACATGCAGCGCCGCCTCAAGCGCTTCCAGGAAAAGCGGATGGTCATCGATGATCAGGAAATGCAGTGGCTGCATCACGCCAGTTTGCACGGCGAAGCAGCGCGTACAAGCTCGTCGGTGCCCGCTCTTAGCCGCCCTCGCATTTCAGCTTCGCGGAACAGGCTCCGCATTATTTACTATTCGCTCAATTTATCCTCGAAAAACCCAGTATTGATAGGATAAAAGTGGGGAATGCCACAATTTCCCTCTGTCGATATTTCTCCCAACTCTGAGGTTATTTAAAGTTTTCGCAGTATTTACCGAAAATTATCCTCGTTTCACTTGCCGTTCATTAGAGGATATTTACTAGCTTGCCCGCCGGATGATTGGTGGACGGCATCCTTGAATGGCCTTGCGTAAAGACATTGGCAGGGATTGCAGCGGCGTCGCTGCGATCGAGTTCGCGGTATTGGCCCCGGTTTTCGTGC
>VAZZ01000341.1 GCA_005884715.1 Alphaproteobacteria bacterium
CCTGTCGTCGAGCGGACCTGAGATGATGAGCGGGGTCCTTGCTTCATCGATGAGGATCGAGTCCACTTCATCGACGATCGCGAAATTATGGCCGCGCTGCACCATCTCCTCGAGATGGAATTTCATATTGTCGCGCAGATAGTCGAAGCCGAGCTCGTTGTTGGTGGCATAGGTCACGTCATTGGCATATTGCTGGCGGCGCTCGGCATCGGAAAGACCATGGACGATGCAGCCGACGCTGAGGCCCAAGAAATTATAGATCTGGCCCATCCACCCCGCGTCGCGGCGGGCGAGATAGTCATTGACCGTCACCACATGCACGCCTTTGGAGGTCAGCGCATTGAGATAGACCGGCAGGGTCGCCACCAGCGTCTTGCCTTCGCCGGTCTTCATCTCCGCGATGCAGCCCTCATGGAGGACCATGCCGCCGATCAATTGGACATCGAAATGGCGCTGTCCGAGGGTACGTTTGGCGGCCTCGCGGACGGTGGCAAAGGCGGGCGCCAGGAGGTCCTCGAGAGGGCGGCCATTGGCCAGTTGTTCGCGGAATTCCACGGTTCGAGCCTTGAGGGCGTCATCCGACAGGCCGATGAGGCCGTCTTCCAGGGCGTTTATCTCGGCTACCCGGGCTGCATACTTTCCGACCTTGCGGTCATTTGCGGAGCCGAATATCCGCGACGCCATCGAACGCAGTCCAAGCATATTGTATCTTCCTTCGGGAACAGAGCGCCGCCGGCGACGCAGTCTGGGCCGCCTTTTAATGAAATTGACGCTGCCGGGCAATTGCCGGAAGCGGGAAAATAAAATCGGGTCTCCTGATAACAGAGCGATTTACCAAGTAGGCGGTCCCGCCAAGGACTTCAATGCGTTGCATGGTGGTCACAGGGCGTAAATGTTCCAAATGCCCCCTTGAAGTTGCCCCTCTTTGCGACCATTGTCCGCCCGCGTGACAAAAGTTTTAGGGAGCAGAGGGACTTGGGGCGGCATATTCTTGCCGGATTTGGCCGCCAATGACCTACCACCGCGGCAAATTCGCCGCCCTGCGCGTGACCCCCAGATGGGAATCCAATGCTGATGATTGAGAAATTCACCAAATTCGCCGCCCTGTCGGCGGTGTCGTTCATGCTCCTGACGCCGGCCATGGCACAAACGGCCGAGAAGAAGGAAGACAAGACGGTCGCCGTCGTAAATGGGCATGAAATCAAGGTTTCCGAAGTAGAAATGGCGGCGGAGGACATTCTCGGCCAGTTGCCCGATGTCCCGCCGAAGCTGCGCTATCCTTATATCGTCGAATATCTCGTCGAGCGTCATCTCCTGGCCCAGGCCGCGGTCAAGGAAGGCATTGGCGATTCGGAAGAATACAAGCGCCGCCTCGCTCTCTACCAGGCGAAGGCCTTGCGCGATGCCTATTTCGCCCAGACGATCGTGCCGACCGTCACGGAAGAGGAAATGAAGAAGGCCTATGACACCGAGTCTGCCAAAGTGGCGCAGATGGAACGGGTCCGAGCCCGTCATATCCTCGTCGCCAGCGAGCAGGAGGCGAAGCAGATTCGCGCCCGCATCGACAAGGGCGAGAAATTCGAGGATCTGGCGAAGCAGTACAGCCTCGATGGATCCAAGGAATATGGCGGCGATCTCGGTTACTTCACTGCACCCGAGATGGTGCCGGAATTCTCGAAGGCCGCCTTTGCGCTGAAGCCCGGCGAAGTCTCGCAGCCGGTCAAGACCGATTTCGGCTGGCACATCATCAGGCTAGAGGACCGTAAGATGGGCGGCGCTGCGCCCTATGACCAGGTCAAGACGGCGATCCGCAATATCCTCTTACGCAAGAAGACCCAGGAGAAGATCATCAAGCTTCGCCTTCAGTCCAAGGTCGAGTTGAAGGATCCCGACCTGCAGAAATTCGCCGAAGAGGCGCGCAAGCTGCGCCAGAAGGCGATTCAGCAGAAGGGCGGCGCAGCGGCGCAGCCCAATGGCGGGCAGCAGGATCCCGGCGACAGTCCAGCCCTCACCGGTGAAGAGCCGGCGACAGGCGACGGCAAATCGGATATGCAGCCCCCGCCGCAGCAATAATGCTTCATTCCGGCTCGGACTAGTCCGAAATCATCGTGATTGAGCGGGGAGGGGAAGAATGGCCAGCAATATCCGGTCGCCCTTGGCGGCGGAGCATTTTCCGGTGCTTCCCGCCATTGACGGCGTCGCCTTCGCGGTCGGCGAAACCGGCATCCGCTACAAGAACCGGCCCGATGTGTTGCTTGCCCTTGTCGCGCCCGGCACGACCGTCGCCGGCGTTCTGACCAGCTCAAAATCCCGCTCGGCGCCAGTCGATTGGTGTGCCGAGAAACTGAAGGGCGGTGCTGCGCGCGCATTGATCGTCAATTCCGGCAATGCCAATGCCTTCACCGGCAGCGCCGGGGTGAAGACCGTCACCACGGTGGCCAAGGCCGTTGCCGCCAAGGCCAAATGCAAGCCACATGAAATCTTCCAGGCCTCGACCGGTGTCATCGGCGAGCCGCTCGATCCGGCGCCGATCGTAAAGGCGCTGCCTCAGCTCTTCGGCGCCTTGCGCAAGGATGCCTGGGCCGATGCAGCGCGCGCCATCATGACGACAGACACTTTCCCCAAAGCCGCGTCGCGTCAGGCGCGCCTCGGCGGTGTCACCGTCACCCTCAACGGCATCGCCAAGGGATCGGGAATGATCGCGCCCGATATGGCGACCATGCTCTCCTTCATCTTCACCGATGCCGCTATGCCGGCGCGCCTCTTGCAGAAGCTCCTGGCCAGGAGCTCGGCGCGAACATTCAACTGCATCACCGTCGATGGCGATACATCGACTTCAGATACGCTCCTGATCTTCGCCACCGGCACCGCGGGTCCCGCCCTCAAGGGCCTCAAATCCGATGCCGATCCAAGGCTCAAGGATTTTGCCCGGGCCCTTGATGAGCTGTGCAAGGATCTGGCCCTGCAAGTGGTCAGGGATGGTGAAGGGGCCGAGAAGCTGATCGAGATCGCGATCACCGGTGCCGAAGATGACAAGTCGGCGCGCAAGATCGGATTGGCGATCGCCAATTCGCCATTGGTCAAGACCGCAATCGCCGGGGAAGACGCCAATTGGGGCCGCATCGTCATGGCGATCGGCAAATCCGGCGAGAAGGCCATCCGCGACAAGCTCAAGATCTGGATCGGCGGCGTGCAACTAGCCAGGAACGGCATGCGCGCTCCCGACTATCGCGAAGAAGACATCGTGCCGCATATGAAAGGCCGCTCGATCGCCATCAAGGCGGATGTGGGAGTGGGTCGCGGCCGAGCGACGGTGTGGACCTGCGATCTCACCCATCGCTATATCGACATCAACGGCTCCTATCGCAGCTGATGCCGGCACATTTGCCGCTCGTACTCGTTGCCGCCGTGGCGCTTGTCGATGCCGATGGACGCGTGCTGATCGCCAGGCGGCCGGAAGGCAAGATGCTGGCGGGCCTTTGGGAATTTCCGGGCGGCAAGGTCGAGATGGGCGAGCGGCCGGAACCGGCGCTCATCCGCGAGCTCAAGGAAGAGCTCGGCATCGATGTCACCGAGGCTTGCCTGGCGCCGCTCACCTTCGCCAGCCATGCTTACGAGAAATTCCATCTGCTGATGCCGCTTTATGTATGCCGGCGCTGGAAGGGCATGGTGACCTCGCTGGAAGGCCAGGAACTCGCCTGGGTAAGGCCCAACCGGCTGCGTGATTATCCGATGCCGCCGGCGGACCTCCCGCTGATCCCGCATCTGATCGATTTGCTTTAGGAATTTGTGATGGCCAGCCAAAGCGCGGCAGAAATCCTGGCGAAGCAACGGCTCTCGCTTTCACCAATAAATTTGGAGGTCGATCAGCGGCCGGCCGATGAAGGCGAAGCCTATGATCTCCAAGGTGAGGTGAATGCGGTTCTGGCGAAGACGCGACTGGGCATGGCCTCGGGCCACAAGATCGGCTGCACGACGCCGGTCATGCAGAAATTTCTCGGGATAGAAAATCCATGTGCAGGTCAGGTCTTCTCCAACACGGTGCTCACCGGCACCGGGATCATTTCGCGGGCCGCCTATCGCAAGCTCGGCGTCGAATGTGAGATCGTCGTCGAGATCGGCAAGGACATTGAACCGCAGCGCCGCAGCAACACGCGCCGCACGCTCTCAGCGCATGTGGGGGCCGTCATGGTGGGAATCGAGATCGTCGATGACCGTTACTCGGACTACCGCTCGCTCGGCGCCTGCACCCTGATTGCCGACAACTTTTTCAACGCCGGCTGCGTGCTGGGAGCTCCGGTGAGGAACTGGCAAAAGCTCGATCTCTCCGCCCTCACCGGTCACATGCGCATCAACGACAGTGAGGTCGGTCGCGGGACGGGAGCCATGGTCATGGGCCATCCCTTCGAGGCCTTGGCCTGGCTTGCCAATTCGCGCAGCACCCGCGACCAGGGATTGCGTCGCGGCGAATTCGTGTTCCTGGGCAGCCTCGTCGAAACCAAATGGCTCAATGCCGGCGACAGAGTGGCGATTGAAGTCGAAGGGCTGGGAACGGCAAGCCTGTCGGTGACCGCCTAGTTCGCGATAATTTCCCCGTCACGCGGGCTAGAAACTTGCCTGGGTCATTGGGGCCATTCCTCGGCGGGCCAATCACGAGCCGCATGGATCACGCGCAGGATGACGACGCTTTCGTGGTCAGCGAGAGTCGCAAGCGCATAAGGTCAACTGCTGAGCTGGGAAAACTGTCTCAAAAAGACAACTAATCGCCTTTGAGCTTCACTTCCTCCGTCCGCAGCACATCGGCGAGGCGCGCTTTGGCGCTGCCCGGGCGCAAAGGCTGCTGCTGGGATGCATGCGGCGCCCAGCCGATGATCCAGGCGGTTTCGACCGTCGCCCGGATGCGGCCGTCGGCATCGCGGTAGCGCTCATTATAGAGAGCAACGGCGCGGGCGAGGAGCGAAGCGGTCACCGGCCGGCGTGATCTTTCGGCGAGCGCATGCTGAAGTCCCAACGTCTTGATCTCGCGCATCAGAGCAACCGAGTCCCTGTATCTGACGGTCGTCACATCCATGTCGACGGCGGGCAAGGCAAAGCCGGCACGCTGCAGAAGGGAGCCCAGATCGCGCAGATCGGCGAATGGGGCGACGCGCAGACTGGCACCGCCGGTGATGTCGGCTTCCGCGGCAAGCCAGGCATCGCGCAATTCCAGAAGTGTCCGGCCGGCAAACAGGCAGCCGAGAAAGAGTCCATCCGGCCTCAGTGCAGCGCGGATCTGGGCGAGGCTGCCCGGCACATCATTGACGCTGTTGAGGCTGAACAGGCTGATGATGCAATCGAGGCTCTCGTCAGCCAAAGGCACGGCCTCATCATCGAAGACAAGATCGACATCCGCTTCCCTGGCAGGGGCTGCGGCCAGGATTTGGCCAAGACATCCGAGCTTGGCAAGCCTGGCTCTGACTTCGCCGGAAGCCGGTCCGAAAATAAGCGTCTTCTTGAATTCGCGCAGGATCAGGTTGAGACGGCTTTCGATTTCGGCCGCCATGGCCTGGGCGAAGAAAGGCGGCCGGCCTCCCGCCGATCGGGTCAAGTAGCTTCGACGTAATACCTTGTCGAAAAGCTGGGGAACGTCGGACGTCATCGAAAAAACCTAGTCCAGGCCCATGCCGGATTCCATGATACAATAAAGCATGGCGGCCCTGACGCTCATGCACATTTCCCAAGGCCTGAGGCGCGCCGGCAAATGGAGCCTCGACTGGCTCATCCCGCCGCAATGCCTGGTCTGCCGCGGCGACATTGCCGAAGCCTCGGGCCTTTGCGTCACCTGCTGGTCGAAGCTTTCCTTCATCGAAGCTCCCTTCTGCGAGAAGCTCGCAACACCGTTCCCTTATGATCAGGGCGAGGAAATGGTCAGCGCCGCCGCTTTGGCCGATCCGCCGCCATGGGATCGTGCCCGCTCAGCGCTCCTCTTCGATGACACGGCACGAATTTTGGTCCATGCCTTGAAATATCACGACCGGCATGAAGCGGGTCTCCTGATGGCGCGTCTGATGGTCAGGGCGGGGGCCGATATCCTCAAATCCGCCGATGCGATCATCCCGGTCCCGCTTTATCGCTGGCGGCTCTGGCGGCGGCGCTACAACCAGTCGGCGCTCCTTGCCCGCAAGATCTGCCGGGATACAGACAAGACCTTTCGGCCCGAACTTCTGCGCCGGCTGCGCTCGACACGATCCCAGACCGGGCTCGATCATGAAGAGCGGCGGCGCAATGTCAGGAACGCCTTCATCGTGCCCAAGCAAAGCCGGGCATCTGTGGCGGGGAAATCCTTGGTCCTCATCGATGACGTCCGCACTACCGGAGCGACGCTCGAAGCCTGCGCCAGGGCGCTCAAGGCGGCGGGGGCTGCCCATGTTGACGTCCTGACCTTCGCGCTTGTGCCCAAGCCGAAGCAGCTCCATATTTAGGGCATCGTTGTTGTCCCTTGTCGTGACGCCATGCCCAAGGTCACTATCTATACGACGGCCTTCTGTTCCTATTGTCTTTCGGCCAAGGCTCTGCTGCGCCGGAAGAATGTGGAATTCGCCGAGATCGACGTCGGTTACGATGTGGAAGAGCGCCGGCGCATGATGGCGAAAGCGCATGGCCGGCGCACCGTGCCGCAGATCTTCATCGGCGAAACTCATGTCGGGGGCAGCGATGAACTGCATGCGCTCGACCGGCAGGGCAAACTCGATCCGCTGCTTGCCGGCGCCGCTCCAGCGTGAGCTTCAAGACCGCCCTCATCCAGCTGCGATCGGGCCGGGACATGGCGCGCAATATCGCCGATGCCTCGGCGCTGATCGAGGAAGCGGCGCGCCAGGGGGCTGAATTCGTGCTGACCCCCGAAATGACCAATATCCTTGAGACGGATCGCGACAGACTGCGCGGACTGGTACGTCCGGAAAGCGAGGACAACTCGGTCGCAGCCTTTGCCGAACTTGCCCGTGGCAGACGCATCTGGCTTTTGGCAGGTTCGGTCGCGCTCAGAGGCCCGCAAGGCAAGTTGGTCAATCGCTCGCTGCTATTTGGCCCCGATGGCCGGATAGCGGCGCGCTACGACAAGGTGCATCTGTTCGATGTCGATCTGCCGGACGGCCAGCGTTTGCGTGAATCGGCTGCCTATGATGCCGGCCGCCCGGTCCCAGTGTTGCTGCTGCCTTTCGCCACGGTCGGTCTCACCATCTGCTACGATGTAAGATTTCCACAACTTTACAGAGCTTTAGCCGAGGCGGGGGCGGAGGTGCTGACGGTGCCTTCGGCGTTTACCAGGATCACCGGCGAAGCCCATTGGGAAGTGCTGCTCAAAGCCCGCGCCATCGAGACGGGAAGCTTCATCCTGGCTCCGGCGCAGGGCGGCCTGCACGAATGCGGGCGCGAGACCTTTGGCATGAGTCTTGCCATCTCGCCATGGGGTCAAACAATAGCAGAAGGTGGACAGGAACCCGCAATTATCATGGTGGTGATCGACCGCTCGCAAGTCCTGGAAGCACGGCGGCGCATACCCGTCCTCGCCGCGCAGGATAGCCGGTTCACCTTGAATGCCGAGGCCGAGGTTGCTACCTAAGAGTCATGATCCGTTACGATCTCATTTGTGTAGATGGCCATGAATTCGATGGCTGGTTTTCCGACAGTGCGGCTTTTGACGAGCAGTCGCGCAAGGAGCTTGTCTCCTGCGTCCACTGCGGATCGACGAAGATTGAAAAGCGGTTGATGGCGCCCGGCATTCCGGTCAAAGGCAACCGCAAGACGGAGGCGGCAAAGCCGATGCTCGCCTCGACTTTCGATCCGCGCCAGCAGAAGCTCATCCAGCTGATGCGCGAAGTGCGCAAGGCGGTCGAAGAGAACGCCGAATATGTCGGCAATAAATTTGCCGATGAGGCGCGCAAGATCCATTACGAGGAAGCAGAGAAGCGCGGCATTTATGGCGAGACCACGACGTCGGACGCCAGGGCGCTGATCGAAGAGGGGATCGAAATCCATCCCCTGCCTGTCCTGCCCGAAGACGGGAATTGAGCCTC
>VAZZ01000340.1 GCA_005884715.1 Alphaproteobacteria bacterium
CTTTTCGCGGATCGGCTAAACCGCCTATCTGAGCTCGATCGGCTTGCCGTGCGGTGTCGCTCGTGCAGCGCGGTCCCAGGCCTCGATGCGGGCGAGGCGCTCTTTCCCAGTCATCATGCTTTTCGCCTCGACCAGCTTTTCGAGAGCGGCGAGCCAGGATTCATAATAGGGGCGGGACTCATCGGCGGAAATCTCAGCCGCCAGTGCTGCCGCCCATTCCGTCCAGGTGAAGAGGCCCTTTTCGTTGAGGCTGACCGCCATGGCGAAGGCCTGAGCCTCCCACGGTTCGTTGAAAGTCGGACGCTCAGGCGGGATCAAGATAGGACTCCCACAGATCGGCTGATACCGTATCGCGCGGATGGCGCGGTTCGCCCCAGATGTCGTGGGTGGAGAACCGCACCGTATAAAGAGCCTGCGGATGCTCGCCCTTACCATGCGCATTGGTGTCGGGGAAAATATGCGTGCCGTGCAGGCGCATGATTTCGCCTTCATGCCCGCGCAGATAACGCGGCAGCCTCGTATGGGTCGTGGGATGCATGTTTTCGCGGCTGGTCGGCCCGCCCTTGGCGAGCGCCGTCGCCACATCCTTGGCAAAGAGCTTGCCGGCGACCTTCTTCGCCGCCACCTGCATTCTGCCCGATGCGATCTCGTCCTTGGTGGCGAGACCCCGGTCGAGAAGGAGTTTGCTCAAGCCCGCGATCCAGATCTCGTAATAGCTCCAGGTCAGATATTTGGCCGGCGGCAGGCTTTCGCGGG
>VAZZ01000047.1:0-16399 GCA_005884715.1 Alphaproteobacteria bacterium
AGCCACCGGATCGGTGGTCAGTGGCTGGCGGGCGGTGCCTCCAATTCGGGAGGTGCGGCGCTTGCCGCCTATTTCGACCACAATGACATTGTCCGCCTGACACCCCTGATCGATCCCGGCCATCCGAGCGGGCTCGATTATTATCCCTTGCCGAAACCGGGTGAACGTTTTCCGATCAACGATCCCACGATGGCCTCCCGTGCGGCGCCCAAACCCGATGATGAACGCCTGTTCTTCCAGGGTCTGCTCGAAGGAATTGCCGGTGTCGAGGCTCTGGGCTATCGGCGGCTGGCCGAACTCGGCGCAACTCCGCTCAAGACGTTGCGCACGGTCGGCGGTGGTGCGGCCAACGAGCCCTGGACGCGCATCCGCGAACGACTTCTGAAGATCGCCAGCCAGCCGCCCTTGAGCGAACACGCAGCCGTCGGCACCGCAAGGCTCGCCTGGCGGGGGATTGGCCATGATCCTTATTGAAGGCCTTGAGGAAATCGCATCCGACTATGGTGGCATGCTGATCGATCAGTTCGGCGTGCTGCATGACGGCACGAGACTCTATTCCGGCAGTCTCGATGTCCTGGCGCGACTGCGCGCGCTCAAAATTCCGATCGCCGTGATGACCAATTCCGGCAAGCGCACAGAAGCGAATATCGCCCGCCTCACGAAAATGGGGATTCCGCGCGAGTTCTATGTGGATGCCGTAAGTTCGGGCGAGGTCGCCTATGAGCGGCTCAAATCATCCAATGCGAAACGCGCTTTCATCATCGGCAAGGATGGCGAGGACTACGGTTTTGACCATTTCGAGCTGGTCAAGCGGCCGCAGGACGCCGATGTGATCCTCATCCTCGGCTCCAATGCGCCAGAGACTTCGCTCGATGATTATGCGCAAATGCTCAAAGGCCTGACCATACCGGCTATCTGCTGCAATCCCGACAAGTTGCTCATCACCTCAACCGGCCTGTGGCCGGCACCCGGTGCCATTGCCGATGTCTATGAGAAAATGGGCGGCAAGGTGCAATGGATCGGCAAGCCATATCGCACAATCTACGACTATGCGCTCAAGATCATCAAGCGGCCGCGCCGCGTTCTGTGCATCGGCGACAGCGCCGAACACGATGTCGCCGGTGGGCGCGGTGCCGGCCTCGCAACGCTTCTGGTCAAGACCGGCGTGTCGGAAGGTCACACGAGCTTCGAGCCCGAACCCGATTATCTGATGGAACGTTTCACCTGGCGATGAGCCATTCATGCTCTTTGGCATTGTGGAATTTCCAGGTTCGCTTCGGACCCGCCATCACATTGAGATAATAGAGATCATAGCCATGGGTGGCAGCGCAAGGATGATAGCCCTTTGGCACCAAGGTAAGATCGCCGTCCTCGATGGCCATCGCCTCATCGAGCGAGCGGTCATCGGTATAGACGCGCTGGAAGCCAAAGCCCTGGGGCGGGTCGAAGCGATGATAATAGGTCTCCTCGAGCAGCGACTCTTGCGGGAGATTGTCCTGGTCGTGCTTGTGCGGCGGATAGGATGAGGTGTGACCGCCGGGTGTGATCACTTCCACCACCAGCAGGCTTTCCGCGGGCTCGGTCTCGGGCAGGATGTTGGTGACATAGCGCGTATTGGTCCCACGCCCTCGGGTTTCCTGGCCGAGATCATCCGGACGAATGACTCGCATCGGCACTTTGCCGAAACCAGGCGCTGAGCAGACGCCGATTTCCACAGGCGTTTCAGCCGTTACCGCCCAGGCCTGGCCGGCCGGGACATAGACCGACCAGGGCTTGCCCGAGAAAGGCGACAAGCGCTCGCCAATCAGACCGATATCCTTTCCATCGACGGTGACATGGCCCTTGCCGGACACGAAAACCAGACAGGTCTCGCGATCCTTGAGATGGTCCATGGCGCTCTGGCCGGACTTGAGCTTCCACAGATCGAATCCGACATAGGTCCAGCCGGCGGTCTTAGGCGTCACATGGTGGATGCGGCCCTCACCGATTTTGGGCTTGATGAGCAGTTTCGGCATCAGGTGAGTCCGCCCTGCTTGAGGAACCGGACGAGATTGTCATGGCCAAGCCTAGCATATTTGGCAGGCTCGGCTTTTTTCGGGTCCTGCTCGGCCTCGACCACGACCCAGCCGGAATAGCCCGGCAATTCCTTGAAGACGGAGACATAGTCGACCATGCCGTCGCCGGGCACGGTATAGACGCCGGCAATCACCGCATCGAGGAACGACCAGTCCTTGCGGTCGGCTTCCTGGCGAATGGCGGGACGAACATCCTTGCAGTGAACATGCCTGATGCGCTTTTTGTATTTGCGGGCAAGGGCAACCGGATCGCCGCCGCCCCATGTCGCGTGTCCCGTATCGAGCAGCAGATTCACCGCTTCACCAGTATCCTTCATCAGGCGGTCGATCTCGTCCGGCGTCTGGATGACGGTGCCCATATGATGGTGATAGACGAGCTCGAAGCCTTCCTTGCGCAGGAGCTCGGCCAGCTTGGTGAGACGTGAGGTGAAGCGTGTCCATTCGGCTTCCGTCATCTTGGGCCGCGTCGAGAGCGGCTTCGATTTGTCGCCATGAATGGTGCGGGTGCATTCGGCAACGATGAAGACATTGGTGCCCATGTCCTTGAGCAGCTTGCGGTGATGTGCGGCCTCGGCGAATTCGCTCTCGGCATCGCGCTCGATCAGGAAGATCGAATGCCAGCCGCCGATCAGGACGAGTCCATGCTTGTCCAGGATCGGGCGCAGTTTTCCGGATTCGCGCGGGAACTTGTTGCCGAGCTCCATGCCGGCGAAGCCCGCGGCCTTGGCCTCGCTCAAACATTGTTCGAGCGGAATCCAGCCGCCCAACTCCTGCATGTCGTCATTCGACCAGCCGATCGGATTGGCGCCGACGCGGATTGCCATGTTTTCTCTCCTATTAGAATCTCAAGAAAGTCCGTTTGATCTATCAACCCTTAGCCAAGCGAGCCTCGAAGGGTCTCGTGCCGCATGCTCGCTCTATCCTGAGGGATGCTTCGAGGGCCGCTTCGCGGCCACCTCAGCATGAGGGTACTGTGAGAGAAAAGTCATCCCATTTCCTAATCACCGATGCGCTGCTGCTTGAGGGCGGCCTCGTATTTCTTGCGGGCCGTTTCCACTTCCTTGCGCTCCGATACTTCCGGCACCGCGACATCCCACCAATGGCCGCCGGCGTCGGTCGAGATCCAGGGATCGGTGTCGATAACGATGACTGTTGTGCGCACATTGCCCTTCGCCTTCTTGAGCTCGGTCTCGAGATCGGCGAGCGAAGTCACTTTCGTGGTGATGGCGCCCATGCTTCCGGCATGCGCGACAAAATCGATCTCCGGCAGGGTCTCATGGACCGAATCGGCCAGCAGATTGTTGAAGCGCGCACCGCCGGTTGCCTTCTGCAATCTGGTGATGCAGCCGAAGCCCCGATTGTCGAGCAGCACGATGGTGAGCTTGACGCCCAGCATCACCGAAGTCGCCACTTCCGAATTGAGCATGAGATAGGAGCCGTCACCGACCATCACCACGACCTCGCGCTCGGGCTGCGCCAGTTTCATGCCGATGCCGCCAGCGATCTCATAGCCCATGCAGGAGAAGCCATATTCGAGGTGGTAGGAGGAGGGCGTGCTCGCCTGCCAGAGCTTGTGCATTTCACCGGGCAGACCGCCGGCGGCACAGAGCACCGATATGTCGCGCCCAAGGGCGCGCTGCACCGCGCCGATCACTTGCGCATCCGAAGGCAAGGCATTGGACGATGCGGTCACGGCATCCGCCTCCTTGATCCACGCCTTGAAACCGTCCTGCGCCGATTTCGTCCATTGGGTCTCCGCCTTGTAGCTGCCGAGATTGGCGGAAAGCTCTTCAAGGCCGGTCCGCGCGTCGGCGATCAGGGGCAGCGCCTGATGCTTGGCGGCGTCGAAGGCCTGCGTGTTGAGGCCGATGATCGTCTTGCCGGGATTCTTGAACAAGGCCCAGGAGCCGGTGGTGAAATCCTGCAAACGGGTGCCGACGGCCAATATGACGTCGGCTGATTCAGCCAGATGATTGGAGGCGGATGTGCCGGTCACGCCGACCGCACCCATATTGAGCGGATGCAGGAAGGGCAATGAGGATTTGCCCGCCTGGGTCTCGGCGACCGGAATGCCGTGACGCTCGGCGAAGCCCGCCAGCGTCGATGAGGCTTCCGAATAGAGGACGCCCCCGCCTGCAATGATCACCGGCTTCTTCGCCGCGCGCAGAATGCTCACGGCGCGTGCAAGCTCATTCTCATCCGGGCGAATGCGGCGCATGCTCCAGGTCTTCTCAGCGAAGAAGCTCGCCGGATAGTCATAGGCCTCGGCCTGGACATCCTGGCAAAGCGCCAAGGTGACGGGACCGCAATCGGCGGGATCGGTCAGCACGTCCATGGCGCGATGAAGTGCGGGGATGAGCTGTTCGGGGCGCTGGATGCGGTCGAAATAGCGCGATACCGGCTTGAAGCAGTCATTGGCCGAGGCTGTGCCGTCGCCAAAATTCTCGATCTGCTGGAGCACCGGATCGGGCTTGCGGTTGGCAAAGATGTCGCCCGGCAGGAACAGGACCGGCAACCGATCGACATGGGCGACGGCCGCCGCCGTCACCATATTGAGGGCGCCCGGACCGATCGAGGTGGTGCAGGCCATCATCCGCCGCCGCCGCGTGGCCTTGGCATAGGCAATGGCGGAATGTGCCATGGCCTGCTCATTATGGGCGCGATAGGTCGGCAATTCGTCTTTCACGCCATAGAGTGCTTCGCCCATGCCGGCGACATTGCCATGGCCGAAAATCGCCCAGACGCCGGCGAAGAGCGGCTGCTTATGGCCGTCGATCAGCGTCAACTGGCGGGTGAGGAACCGCGCCAAAGCCTGGGTCATTGTGAGGCGGATCGTCTTGGTCATGAATGGGTCCTCTTCCACAGATCGACGAGCTTGCCGAACCGTTCGGTCATGGCGGCGATGGCGTCCTCATCCTTCATTCGGCGGGCGAGCCAGTCCTTCGCCACATCATTGAAGATCGTGCGGCCAATGGCAAATCCCTTGACGGCGGGCTGGCCGGCCGCCACGTCAAAGGCCTTGGCGAGTTCGGCCTCCGGCGCCTCCAGCCCCAAAAGGACGATACCGCGGCAATAGGTGTCATTGCGAGCAATCACATCGCCAATGTTCTTCCAGGCCTTGGCAGAGGCCTGCGGCTCGAGTTTCCACCAGTCGGGCTTGATGCCCCGGTCATAAACCTCGCTCAAGGCCCGCGCCACCGTGTCGTCGGCGAGCATACCATTCTTGCCGGCGATGATCTCGATCAGCAATTCGCGCCCGATGCCGCGTGTGGCTTCGAAGAGCGTGCGGAGTTTCAACGTCTGCTCGTCCTTAAGCGCCTTGTCGTCGTCGGGATGATAGAAAGCGAGGCATTTGATCGTATGGCCGACCGGCCATTCGACGAGACGCGATCCGACATCCTGGGTGAATTCGAAGCGCAGCGGCCGCGAGCCTGGTTCTTCCAGCGGGCGGGCGATCCAGAAATTGTGTTTCGCGGCATCGAACATGGCCTCGCGGCCATAGGTATCGTCGAGCAGCATGCCATAGCCGGGTTTTCCCCTGGCCACATTGGCCGTCGCCTTGACAGCAAGGCGCTTGAAGTCGGCAATGCGCTGGCGCGGCACCGCAAGCTGGTCCGCCATCTCTTCGAGCTGTTTCCTGTGGTCGATCGCGAGTGCTAGCAGACTCTGCGATTGCGGGCGGCGGGTCGTTGCCCAGTGGACATGGTTGATCGCCTCATCGCGCCGCAGCGCCTTGTATTTGCTGCCAACCTTAAGGAAGAACTGCAGCTCTTCCCAGGTCGGGATTTCCGGCGAGCACAGCAATCTCGATACGGCGAAGGCGCCGCAGGCATTCGCCCAGGTTGCCGACGTCGCATGATCCTCGCCCTTGAGCCAGCCGCGCAGGAAGCCCGACATGAAGCTGTCGCCGGCGCCCAGCACATTATAGACCTCGATCGGGAAGCCCTTGCCTATGATGCCGTCCCCGATCCGCGCCGGGATGGCATCCGGAAAGACAACGCAGCCCATGGGCCCGCGTTTCAGCACGATAGTGGCTTTCGACAGGGAGCGGATCTTGCGCAATGCGCCAAGCGTGTCCTCCACTCCACCGGCAATATGCACTTCCTCCTCGGTGCCGACGATCAGGTCACAATCGGCAAGGATGGTCTGCAATCGCTCGGAGACCTTCTCCGATTTGATGTAACGTTCTTCGCCCGCCGCATGGCCGGCGAGACCCCAGAGATTGGGCCGGTAGTCGATATCGAGGATGATGCGGCCACCATTCGCCTTGGCGATCACCATGGCCTTCTTCTGTGCCGCATGATTATTGGCGCGCGCGAAATGCGTGCCGGTAACGAGAACGGCGCAGCTCGAGCGGATGAAATCCGGATCGATATCGTCTTCCGAAAGCGCGCTGTCGGCGCAATTGTCGCGATAGAAGATGAGCGGGAAGGTCTTGTCGTTCTCGACGGAGAGAAGGACGAGGGAGGTCAGCCTTTGCTTGTCGGTGACGATGCCTTTCAGCGATACGCCTTCACGGGCCATCTGTTCCTTGATGAAACGGCCCATCTGCTCGTCGCCGACGCGGGTGATGAGGCCCGATTTCAGGCCAAGGCGCGCAGTGCCAATGGCGATATTAGACGGGCAGCCCCCTACCGATTTGGCGAAAGAGGCGATATCCTCGAGCCTTGCGCCGATCTGCTGCCCGTAGAGATCGACGGAAGACCGGCCAATGGTAATGATATCCAGTTCGGCCATGGATTTGCTCGCGGTGGTCGACTTTCGCTATGCTTGACGTCATGAAACAATAATTCTATTCAATCGTCAATTCAGAATATTTGTTCCGTTTTTGGAGATCTCATGATCAGCTTTGGGATTCTGGGCGCCGGCCGTATCGGCAAGGTCCATGGAGGGACGCTCGCACGGTCTGGCCGGGCCAAAGTCGCCTATGTCGCCGATGCCGACGGAAAGGCCGCCGACAGTCTGGCGAAGGCGGTAGGCGCCAAGGTCGCCTCGGTCGAGGAGGTCATCAAGACCAAGGACACGGATGCCATACTCATCGCGACACCCACCGACACCCATGCCGATTTGATCGAGGCAGTCGCCAAGGCCGGCAAGATGATCCTGTGCGAGAAGCCGGTGTCGCTGTCGGTCGAGCGGATCGAGAAATGCCTTGCGGTCGTCGAGAAGGCGAAAGTGCCGCTGATGATCGGTTTCCATCGCCGCTATGATCCCAATTTCTCCGTTCTGGAAAAACGGCTGCGCAAAGGCGAGGCGGGCGATGTCGAGATCGTCACCATCACCTGCCGCGATCCCGCCCCGCCGCCCGTCTCCTATATCGAGCGCTCGGGCGGTCTCTATCGCGACATGATGATCCATGATTTCGACATGTCGCGCTTCCTGCTCGGCGATGAGGAAATCGACATCGTCCATGCGCTGGGCGGCAATATGGTCGATCCGGCGATCGGCAAAGCGGGTGACATCGATACGGCTGCCGTCCACATGCAGACGAAGGGCGGCGCCATGGTGGTCATCACCAATTCAAGGCGCGCCACTTACGGGCATGATCAGCGCATCGAAGTGCATGGCAGCAAGGCGATGCTCCGGGCCGGCAATATCCATCTGACGACAGTCGAATGCGCGAATGGCGAGGGCTTCACCGGCGACCTCATCCCCTTCTCTTTCATCGAACGCTATGCCGAGGCCTATCGGCTCGAAGTGCTGGCCTTCCTTGATGCGCTCGAAAAGGGTGTGGCGCCGACGGCGTCGGGTCATGACGGTCTTATGGCGCAAAAGCTCGCCGAAGCCGCGACCGAAAGCTGGAAAACCGGCAAGCCGGTGAAGGTGGAGTAGCGCAACTCTCGCCGTCATTTCCCTTCTCCCGCAAGCGCAATCGCATATGAGTATTCTTGAGGTGGTCGAGCTATCTCTAATTTCCCCGCTCTCCCATTGCTTTGCAACGGGAGAGGGGAAATGACTTGCCCTGCCCTTGCCACAAGCGGGAGAAGGGGAAACTTGGATAGAGCGAGTCTACGTTCCCCGCTTCTCCGCAACAGCCACGGTGAGCGTCATGGCGAGTGCGAGCGTGGCGGCGAGCGAGCGGAAGCCTTCGAAATTCGCTTCCGCCACTTCGAACCAGATCTCGGCATCGCGCGCCAGCGGCGAGAAGGCGCTGTCGGTTATGGCGATCACCGGCACATGCGCGCGGGCGGCCTGCGTAACAAGGGTCACGGTCTCGCTGGCATAGGGTGTGAAGCTCACCGCCAGCACGGCATCCTTCGGTGTCGCGAAAGCAAGATTGTTGGAAGCGAGGCCGCCCAGCCCGTCGACCAGCAGATGGCGTATGCCTAGCTTGCCGAAGGCATAGGCCATATAGGACGAAATCGGGAAGGAGCGCCTGAGACCGATGATATAGATGGTCTGCGCCGTGGCCAGCCGCGCCACCGCCCTGTCGAGCGTCCGGGGTTCAAGCTTGCTGCCGAGATCGGCAATCGATTTCTGCGCCGCCTCGGCAAAGCCTTCGAAGAGGATATGCGCCTTCGATGCCGATTTCGCATGCTCGCGCAACTGGGCAATGCGCTCCTCATAATTGGGCACCCGGTCACGCAGGCGCGCCCGGAAGATCTCCTGGAGTTCGGAAAATCCCTGATATCCCATCGCCTGGGAGAAGCGGATCAGCGAGGAGGGCTGCACTTGGGCCTGCTCAGCAATCAAGGCCACCGTGCCGAAGGCAATGTCGTCGGGGTGGTCGATGGCAAAAGCGGCGATCTGGCCCAGCCGCTTGGGCAGAGTCTTGCCGCGTTCGATGATCTGGGCCTTGAGGGCCGCGAAATCGCGGGGCGTTGTTTCGGTGACCGCCATGAAGGCCATGACAACAGAAGGGCTTGACGTCGTCAAGCAAAAATGGAATAAATATTCCAATAATAAAAATTATCACCAGAATATTCTATTTTGGAGCCGTCGCCACCGGTTCCCGAAAAAGGGAGGGATGGATAGGTGAACACCGCCGCAAGCCCGCTGCTGGAGGCCAAGGGCGTCACGAAATATTTCGGGGCGATCACAGCGCTGCGCAACGTGAATTTCCACGTGAATTCCGGTGAGGCGCTGGGCGTCGTCGGCGACAATGGCGCCGGCAAATCGACGCTGATGAAAATCCTGTCCGGGCTCTATCAGCCGAGCGAAGGGCATCTCATCTTCGAGGGGCGGCCGGTGCATTTCTCAAGCCCGCGAATTGCCCGCAACATCGGCATCGAGATGGTCTACCAGGATTTCGCACTGGCAGGGAACCTACCGATCTATGAGAATATCTATCTCGGCCGCGAGCCCGGCATCCGGGTCGGCGGACTGACCATCATCGACAAGGCCAAAGCGCGCGAAATGGCGCAAGCCCATCTCGACAAGCTCAAGATCCATGTGAAGAGCGTCGACCAGCCGGTGGAGGAACTCTCCGGCGGCCAGCGTCAGGCGGTCGCCATTGCGCGCGCCACGGCCTTCGACGCCAAGGTCGTCATCATGGACGAACCGACGGCGGCACTCGCCATCAAGGAGGTCGGCAAGGTCCTCGATCTCATCAAGACGTTGAAGGACCATGGCGTCGCGGTGATCATGATTTCGCACCGTATGGACGACATCTTCTATGCCTGCGACCGGGTCATGGCGCTGTTCCACGGCGCCAACTTCGCCGATTCGCCCCTCGGCAAGACCAACCGCAACGAAGTCATCGGCTGGATCATGGGGACCAAGGATCATACAGCGCAGCTCGCGCATGACAGGGTGCACTGATGATCAGCAACAATCCCGGCCTGTCGCGCTTCCTCGAAAGCTACGGCATCATCCTCGTTGTGATCGTCATGATGGCGATCCTCTATGCCACCCAGCCAGCGACATTCCTGTCGGCCGGCAACCTGTCCAATATCCTCAAGCAGAACGCCTATCCCGCCATGCTGGCGCTCGGCATGTTCGTGGTTATCATCACGGCCGGCATCGATCTGTCGGTAGGATCGGTGCTTGGGCTCGCGATCATCTGTATTGCGGTTGCCGACAAGGCCGGTACGCCCTGGCCCCTGGTGCTGCTCGTCGGGCCCCTGGTCGGCATTGCGTCGGGTCTCGTCAACGGGCTTGGCTATACGATGCTCAAGCTGCCGCATCCTTTCATCATGACGCTCGGCACGCTCAACATTGCACGCGGCCTCACCAGCCTCATCAGCCAGGCGCCGATCTCCGGCCTGCAGACAGAAGTGCGCTATCCGGGGCAGAAAGTCTTCGATCTCGGCATCTTCACACCGCCGGCCGGCATTCCCTTGAGTTTCTTCCTCGTCATCGCCTGTGCCGTCGGCCTATGGTTCTTCCTCAACCGGACCAATATGGGAAGGCATATCTTCGCCATTGGCGGCAATCCGCAGGCGGCGCGCGTCTCGGGCATCGATGTCGATCGTGTGCTCGTCTATGTCTACGCGATCTGCGGCTTTTTCGCCGGGCTTGCCGCACTTCTCCTCGCCGGGCGCACCGATTCAGGATTCCCGCTGGCGGGCGTCGGCAACGAACTCGACGCCATCGCGGCGGTGATCATCGGCGGCGCCAGCTTCTTCGGCGGGCGTGGCACCGTGCTTGGCGTCCTCGCCGGCGTCCTCATCATGGGGCTCCTGCGCAACGGTCTCAATCTCAACAATATCAGCCCATTCTGGCAGCAGATCCTGATCGGGCT
Organism: Alphaproteobacteria bacterium; assembly: GCA_005884715.1. Classification (GTDB taxonomy): domain Bacteria; phylum Pseudomonadota; class Alphaproteobacteria; order Rhizobiales; family Aestuariivirgaceae; genus Taklimakanibacter. Next base: position 10,759 of record VAZZ01000047.1, read on the forward strand.
TATCATCATCATTGCCGTCTATATCGACGTGCTGCGGCGCCGGGCGGCAACGCGCAAATGACTTTAGCATCCGGTCTTGTCTCCGTGCCGGACGCTTCCTTGTGCTGGAGACGTCACGTTCCATGGGAGGAGTAGATGAAAAAATTTCTGATCGCCGGTGCCGCAATCGCGGCGCTCGGCCTTGCCGGATCGGCGGCTTTTGCCGCTCCGGTCGTTCTCGACATGAAGGGACCAGGTGCGGGCAATCCGTTCTGGGCCGCGGTGCAGGCGGGTGCCGAAGCGAAAGGCAAGGAGCTCGGCGTCGAAGTCGTCGTCATGTCGCCGCCGGCCGAATCCGATGTCCAGGCGCAGATCGGACAGCTCGAGGATATGCTCGCCAAGGGCATTGCCGGCCTCGCTCTGGCGCCGACCGATCCCAATGCCCTGGCGCCGGTCGTCGATGCTGCCAAAGCCAAGAATGTTCCCGTCGTCTTCGTCGACACCAAGGGCACCAATGCGGGCGTGACCTTCATCGGCACGAACAATGAAGTCGGCGCCAAGCTCGCTGCCGATTTCATCTGCTCCAAGATCGAGAAAGGATCGGAAGTGGCGATCTTGCAGGGCATCATCACGCAGTCGACCGGCCAGGCCCGCGCCAATGGCGCCAAGTCCGGCCTCGAAGGCTGCGGTCTCAAGGTCGTCGCCGAGCAGCCAGCCGATTGGGACCGCGCCAAGGGCCAGTCGGTGATGGAGAACATCCTGACCGGCAATCCCAAAATCAAGGCAGTGTTCGCGTCGAACGACAATATGGCGCTCGGTGCCGTCGAAGCGCTCAAATCGGCGGACAAGCTCAAGGATGTCATGGTCGTCGGCTTCGATGCCAATCCGGATGCCGCGGCCTCCATCATCGCCGGAGAGATGACCGCCTCGGTGGCGCAGGCGCCCAAGAATATGGGTGCTCTCGCGGTCGAGAACCTGGTCAAATTGCAGAAGGGTGAGAAGATCGAGCCAGTGATCGATACCGGCACGGTCCTCGTCACCAAGGACAATGCCGATCAGTTTAAATAAGATCGGTTTTCTGTTGTCTTAGGTGCAGGTCCCGGCGAAAGTCGGGGCCTGCCTTTTTTGGTCGAGGATTGTCATGGCGTCTCTGGGCATTGCGCTGATCGGAACGGGCTTCATGGGCAAGTGCCATGCCATGGCGTGGAGCCATGTGCGGCCCGTCTTCGGCGACATACCCGACATCCGGCTCGAAACCCTGTGCGATATCGATCCGGAGCTGACGCTCCAGCGCTCGCGCGAATATGGTTTCGCTCGCGCCGAGACCGATTGGCGCAAGCTCATCGAGGATGACCGCATCGATGTGGTGTCGATCACCGCGCCCAACAATGTCCATCGCGAGATGGCGGTCGCCTTTCTCGAAGCCGGCAAGCATGTCTGGTGCGAGAAGCCGATGGCGCTGACGCTCGATGAGGCGGAGGCGATGGCGGCAGCTGCCGAGAACGCCAGAGGCCGCACGCTGCTTGGCTACAATTACATCAAGAATCCGGCCGTCATGCATGCAAAGCATCTCATCGCGACCGGCGACATCGGCGACATTGTGCATTTCCGCGGGCAAGTTGATGAGGACTACCTCGCCTCTCCCGATGTGCCATGGAGCAAGCGGGCGCGCATCGATCTTTGGGGTCTCGGCACGCTCGGCGACATCACCTGCCATCTGGTGAGCTTTGCGCATTTCCTCCTGGGCGATATCGCCTCCGTCGCGGCCGATATGGGAACCGTGGTCAAACAGCGCCCGGTGCCCGGCACGAATGAGATGCGCGAAGTCGAGAATGAGGATATCGCGCATGCGATCGTGCGCTTCAAGAGCGGCATTTCCGGCACGCTCGCTTCGAGCCGCGCCGCCTGGGGGCGCAAGAACCTGATCCGCTTCGAGATCCATGGCACCAAGGGCATGCTGGTCTTCGATCAGGAGCGGCTCAACGAGTTGCAGCTCTATGTGAGCGAGGGGCCAGAGGCGACCCGCGGCTTTCGCACTATCCTCACCGGGCCTTCGCACTCACCCTATGGCCAATTCATTCCGGCGCCCGGGCATCAGCTCGGCTTCAACGAACTCAAGGTCATCGAAGCGAAGCATCTTCTCGATTGCATCGCCAGCGGTTCGGAATGCTTCGTCAATTTCGCCGAGGGCCTCAAGATCGAACGCGTCATTCACGGCATGGCACGCTCGGCCAGGGAGAGAAGCTGGGTTGAGGTGAATTGAGGAACCCTCGCGGGGCGAGGTAATTACTCACCCTTCGTCAAAACCTCTCGCGCCGCCACGGCCTTCATCGCGGCCCTTCTGACTCCCGTTCGGCGGCAGCGGCATAGGGCCATTCGCTTCTTCGAGCGCGCGCTTCAGCCTTCTGATGATGACGGCGCGGGCCTTCTCATCGGCGGCCTTGCCGACTTCATCATTGATATCGAGCACGAGTTCGGCCAGTTCATTGTGCCAGTCAGGGCGCGCCAGATTGTCGGGGCTGATGCGCGGCTTGGTCTCAGCAGCGAGGTGAACCGGCATGTCGCCCGTCAGATCATAGATGTCATCAAGGCGCGGGCGTTCGATCCGCTCGGCAGTCATGATCGTGGCGCTTACCATATTGTTCGCCATGGCGACCTGACCCTCTTCTTCGCCGTGGGTGAGGAAGACCATTTTGGCGATAGGCAGTCTTTCGCGCAGCCATTGCAGCAATTCCGGCCCATCCGCATGGCCGGAATAATCCTCGAAGCGGCGGATCGCGGCCCTCACCTTGACCTCCTCGCCATGGATCTTGACCGATGGGGCGCCATCTTCAAGGAGGCGTCCGAGGGTGCCCGTGGCCTGGAAGCCGACCAGCAGGATGGTGGCATTGGGCTTGAACAGGTTGTTCTTGAGATGATGGCGGATGCGGCCGGCCTCGCACATGCCGCTCGCCGCGATAATGATGTGGAAGCCCGAGAAGCGGGCAATGGCCTTACTCTCATCGACGCTTTCGGTCGTCTTTACATAGGGCGATTCCAAAGCATGCAGCAAGGCCTCGCCATTGCGCAATGATTTCGCGTGATGGGAGAAGATCTCGGTCGCCTTATGGGCCAGGGGCGAGTCGATGAAAACCGGCGCATGTGGGATGACACCCGTGTCCATGAGCGCGATCAGATCGACCAGGATCTCCTGGGTGCGTTCGACCGCGAAGGAGGGAATGAGGACCGCACCCTGGCGGCTGGCCGCAGCACGCAGTTCCGCCCCCAGCACCTCGCGGCGCTTCTGCTCGGAGCGTTCGAACCGATCCTTGCCGCCATAGGTCGATTCGCAAATGACATAGTCGAAATCGACGGGCGCCTCGGGATCGGGCTCGAACAGCTTGTGATCGGGACCAATATCGCCCGAAAACAGGATGCGCAGCGGCTTCTGGCCCAGGCGCTCCACCTCGACCTCGATCGAAGCCGAGCCCAGCAAATGGCCGGCATTCCAGTAGCGGGCGCGGATGCCGGGTACCGGCGTGATCCACATCTTGTAGGTGATACCCTCGAGATGCTCGAGCGCGTTGCGCGCATCTTCGGCAGTATAGATCGGTTCGACTTCCTTGATGCCGCGCTTGCGGTTGCGCTCATTGAGCAGTTTGACTTCGGTCTCCTGGATGAAGCCCGAATCCGGAAGCATGACGGCGCAGAGATCGCAGGTGGCATGGGTCGCATAGATCTTGTTGGCGTAGCCCGCCTTGACGAGTTTCGGAATGAGTCCGGCATGATCGATATGGGCATGGGTGAGGAGCATGGCGTCGATCTTGTGCGGATCGAAGGGAAAGCTGCGATAGTTCAGTTCCTTCTCGGTCTTCGATCCCTGGAACATGCCGCAGTCGATGAGCAGTCGCGCTTGATCGGTCTCGATGACGTAGCACGATCCCGTGACGATGCGCGTGGCACCGTGGAAATGGAGCTTGACGGTCATGGTCTATCCTTTGCGTTCCGGAGTCTTGAGCCCGCGGGCGAGAAGTTCCTTCCAGGCTTCCTCCGGCGTGTCGGCGAAGCCAAAGAGATCGAGATCCGATTCAGCGCAGAGACCGGCATCGACGAAACGGCGGAAATTGATCGTCTTGTGCCAGAATATGCTGTCATAGAGAACGATCGGCAAAGCATCATCCATCTTGCCGGTCTGCCTCAGAGTGAGGATCTCGAACAATTCATCGAGCGTGCCGAAGCCGCCGGGAAAGACGACGAGGGCGTCGGCGCGCATGGCGAAATGCATTTTGCGCATCGCGAAGTAATGGAAGCGGAAAGTGAGCTCAGGCGTCGAATAGGCATTGGGCTCCTGCTCACGCGGCAGCGTGATATTGTAGCCGACCGAGGGGGCGCCAACGTCATGGGCGCCGCGATTGGCCGCTTCCATGATGCCCGGGCCGCCACCGGTGGCAATTACATTCTGCCGCGGGCTGGAATGGCTATGGAGTGCGCCGCCTCTTTCTGAGACGATCCTGGCAAAGTCTCGGGCAGCCTCATACCAGCCGCGCTTGTCGCCTTCCCTGACCCGGGCCGAGCCGAAGACCACGACGGTCGAGGCGACTCCCCATTTGCGCAGATATTCCTCCGCCTTCTGATATTCGAGCTGGAAGCGAACACCCCTCGTCGTGTCGCCGAGGACAAAGTCCTGATCAAGTGCTGCGATCCGGAAGGCGGGTGACGCCATTTGTGCCTTATTGTCTGTCATTCATGGTAACCCTTTCCGATAGGGCATAGATGCCTAAGCCCTTGCAATCAAGGCCTGTTTGTCTCACGGTTAAACGAGCGGAAACGGGAGCATGCATGGCCAGTCAGTTTGCGAAGAAGTTCACGGTGGACGGCGGCAAGGGCTTTTCTCTCGCCAAGATCAATCCGCGCGACGACAGTCTGTTCGACGACAAGGAGAAGGCCAAGGCGCAGACCGCGGAGGATGCAGAAGCGATCAACCAGTTGCAGGATCGCCTCTATGCCGAAGGCGGCCGCAGCCTGCTCGTAATCCTGCAAGGGATCGATTGCAGCGGCAAGGACGGCACGGTGCGCTCCGTGTTCAACGCCTGCGGCCCGATCGGCGTTGAAGTGACCCCCTTCAAGGTTCCGAGCGAGGAAGAGCGCGCCCATGATTATCTCTGGCGCGTCCATAAGGCCTGCCCGAGCAAGGGCATCATCGGCATCTTCAATCGGTCGCATTATGAAGACGTGCTGGTGGTGAAGGTGAAGAAGCTGGCGGCGCCGCAAGCCATCGAGCAGCGCTATGAGGAGATCAACGATTTCGAGAAGATGCTTAGCGACAATGGCACGCGCATCCTCAAATTCATGCTGCATATCTCCAAGGACGAGCAGGCCGAAAGGTTGCGCGAGCGCGTCACCAATCCGGCCAAGCAGTGGAAGTTCAATCCGAGCGACCTCGCCAACCGCAAATTGTGGGACGATTACATGGCGGCCTATGAGACGGCCCTCAAGCGCTGCTCGACGCCGCACGCACCTTGGTATGTCATCCCGGCCAACCACCACTGGGTGCGCAATGCCGCCATCGCCCGCATCGTGCGCGAGACACTGGAAGAGATGGCGCCCAAATATCCGCCGGCCGTTGGCTGGGACCCGAAGAGCGTGGTGATCGAGTAGGTCACTCAGCCGGCGTCGGCGCGGG
>VAZZ01000047.1:16427-22796 GCA_005884715.1 Alphaproteobacteria bacterium
GCCGACAATAACCCAGCCGATCTGTTCGCGGCTTTCGGCACCGGCACCATGCGCCAGAGCGAGCGGAACCGCGCCTAACACCATGGCCGATGTAGTCATGAGGATCGGGCGCAGGCGCAAGGTCGCCGCTTCGACGACTGCCTCGGCCCGGCTTTTACCCTCTTCCTGCAAGCGATTGGCGAAATCGACGATCAGGATGCCATGTTTGGTGATGAGACCGACCAGCGTGACGAGGCCGATCTGCGAATAGATATTGAGCGTGCCGCCGGTCAGCCTGAGTGCGAGGAGAGCGCCTGTCATCGACAGAGGCACCGTCAGCATGATCATCAGAGGATCGCGGAAGCTCTCGAACTGCGCTGACAGGACGAGATAGATGAAAGCAAGCGCCAGAACGAAGATGAACAGCACATTGCTGCTGGCATCGCGGAATTCACGGCTCTGTCCCGAAACGTCGGTCAGCACACTGGAGGGAAGAATTTCCTCAGCTGTCGCCTGGACCGCCTGCAAGGCCTGCCCCAGCGTATAGCCCGGCGCCAGATTAGCCATGATGGTAACGGCGCGCAGCTGGTTGAAACGGCGCAGGTCCTTCGGCGCCACCGTCTCCTTGATCGAAACGATGTTGGAAAGTTGGATCATCTCGCCCGCCGCATTGCGCACGAACATGCGGGCAAGATTGTCAGGTGCCGTGCGTTCGCTGGCGTCGAGCTGGACGATGACGTCATATTGTTCGCCGCTGATTTCGAAGCGGGTCACTTGCCGGCCACCCAGCATCGTCTCGAGCGTGCGGCCGATGACCGAGACATCAAGCCCGAGATCGGCGACACGGTCGCGGTCGATCTTCACCTCGAGCTGCGGCTTGTTCAGCTTCAGATTGGTGTCGAGATCGGTCAGGCCCGGATTCTGCTCCAGCCGTTCGATCATGGCGTCGCTGTATTTCTGCAGGTCCTCATAGGTGCCGGATGTCTGGATGACGAATTCGACCGGACGCCCACCGCCGCGACGTCCGAAGCCGCCGGACGAGCGGGCATAGACTTGGGCGCCGGCGACCTTGCGCAGTTCCGGCTGTAGCAGCTGCTGGACCTGCGTCTGGTTCAGGGTGCGATCGGCATAGTCCTTGAGCCTGCCGATCGAATTGAACTCGTTCACCTCCGGCTGCCCGACGGTCACGAGATAGGCGCGGATATTGGGTGATCCCTTCAGGATGCCTTCGACCTGGGCCGCATAGCGATTGGTGAAAGCAAGCGTCGAGCCTTCCGGCGTCTGGCCGCCGATCTGCAGGACGCCGCGATCCTCAGGCGGCGTCAGCTCGGAATTGAGCCCGGTGAACAGGAAACCGCCCAAGCCGGCGACGCAGAGGGCGATGAGGAACACGACGTAGCGCCCCTTGATCGCCAGTTTGAGCACCGACTGATAAAGATGTACGAGGCGGCTAATGCTCGCTTCAATGAAGCGGGCGATAATATTGGGCCTGGCATTGTGCTTGAGGAGTTTCGAGCACATCATCGGCGTCAGGGTCAGGGCAATGAACCCCGAAATGACCACGGCGCCTGCCAGAGTGAGAGCGAATTCGAGGAACAGGCGGCCGGTCGATCCCGGCATGAAGGCGATCGGCGCGTAAACGGCAGCGAGAGTGAGAGTCATCGCCACGATGGCGAAGCCGATCTCGCGCATGCCCGTGAGCGCGGCTTCGAAGGGCTTCATACCTTCCTCGATGTGGCGGAAGATGTTCTCCAGAACGACGATGGCGTCATCGACGACAAGGCCGATGGCGAGCACCATGGCGAGCAAAGTGAGCATGTTGATCGACAGCCCGGTCATCAGCATGATCGCGAAAGTGGCGACGAGCGAGATCGGGATGGTGATGATCGGAATCATAGAAGCCCTGAGCGAGTGCAGGAAGAACATGATGATCAGGATGACGAGCGCTATGGCCTCGAGAATCGTCGTGAACACCGATTTGACCGATTGTTCGATAAACTGCGTCGAATCATAGCCGATCTCGGCATCGACTCCCTCGGGCAGCGAGGAGACGATGGAGGGCATCACTTCGCGTAGTTCCTTCGAAACATCGAGCGGATTGGCGACGGCCTGCTTGATGATGCCGACGGTGACCGAGGTCTGGCCCATATAGCGGCTGATGCGTCGGACTTCGGTGGAGCTGAGTTCGACGCGGGCGACATCGCCGAGCTTGACCTGGAGGCCACCTGCCCGCTTGAGCATGATGTTGCGAAATTCCTCTGGCGTCGACAGTGCCGTCTTCGACAGAACGGTGAATTCGCGATCGTCGCTCTCGATGCGGCCGGCCGGGATTTCGGCATTTTGCTGGCGCAACGCGTCCTCGATATCCTGAGCAGTGAGACCGTAGCCGGCGAGCCGGTCACGGTCGAGCCAGATGCGCATGGCATAGAGGCGCTCGCCATAGATGGCGGCATCCGATATGCCGGTCAGATTCTTGAACCGGTCGACGACGTAGCGATCGACATAGTCGGTCAATTCGATGGCGTTCAGCCGGTCGGAGCGGAAGGTGATGTAGATGATCGCCTGCGCGTCGGCTTCGACCTTGGCGATGATGGGCTCATCCACTTCGTCCGGCAGCCGGCCGCGCACCCGGCTGACCCGGTCACGCACGTCGCTCGCGGCCGTGTCGATATTGACATCCGACTTGAACCTGATGGTGATGCGGCTCGATTCGGACCGGCTCGTCGATTCGATGATGTCGATACCTTCGATGCCGGCGAGCGATCCTTCGAGGACCTGGGTGATCTGCGATTCGACCAGGATGGCGGAGGCGCCGGTATAGGTCGTGTTCACCGAAACCACCGGCTCATCCACCTGCGGATATTCGCGCACGATCAGGCGGCCATAGGCGACGATGCCGATGAGCAGGATAATGAGGCTGAGAACGGTGGCGAAGACCGGGCGGCGGATGCAGAGTTCTGAAATGGACATCGGCCCGCCCGCCTCAGCCTTCGATGGCGGAGGCGGTCGGCGGAATGATCTCGACATCGACGCCGTCGCGCAAGCGCGCCTGTCCGGCGATCACCACCTGCTGGCCGATCTCGACACCATCGAGGATCTCGACGAAACCGTTCTCGCGACGGCCGGCGCGGACTTTCGTTTCCTTGGCTTTGCCGTTGTCCGTCTTGTAGACGAGGAAATCGTTGCCGCGCGACACGAGAGCGCTTTCGGGAATGGTCACGGCGGTGCGCGGCGCACCTTTGACGGTGATGCGGGCGAGGAGCCCCGGGCGCAATTTGCCATCCCGATTGGAGAGCGTCGCCTTGACCTTGATGGCGCGGCCATTGACATCGATCGCCGGATCGATGGCGTAGACGGCGCCTTCGAAACGCGTGCCCGGCAAAGCATCGGCGCTGATCTCGATCTTCTGGCCGACGGCGAGCTTTGACAGATAGAATTCAGGGACGCTGAAATTCACTTTCAGCTGATCGATCTTCTCGAGATTGACCAGAGGCGTACCGGCAGTGACATAGGCGCCAGGCGATATCGTGCGGAAGCCCAGCACGCCAGGGAAGGGCGCCTTGATCGACAGTTTCTCGTGCTGCGTCCTGATGAGGTCATAGACAGCCTGCTGGATCGACAATTCGGACTGCGCCGTATCGAGAGTCGTTTGCGACGCGGTGCCCGATTTGCGCAAGGAGGCGGCGCGCTCGTAATTCGCCTTGGCCAAAGTGAGGCGTGCCTCGGCATCCTCCACTTGCGCGCTGATCAGCGCATCGTCGAGCGTGATGAGGACAGTGCCTGCGGTCACCACATCGCCTTCGGTGAATTTGATCTCGGCCACCCGCCCGCTGGTCTCGGCGGCGATCTGGACGGATTCATCGGATAGAAGCGAGCCTACCGCGCTGATATCGTCGCTCAGCGTCTTGGCCGAGGCGGCGGCGACTTCGACCGGCGAGGAAGGCGCCGCCTGGCGCTTCTTCTGATCGGGCCGTGATTGGGCTTCGCTGAGCTTGCCGGTCGTCTCAACCCACAAGGCCGTGACCCAGCCCGCTTGCTGTGCGTAGAAGCTGGCAGCGGCCAGGACGGCTAGAACAAACAGGGAAACCAGCGTCTTCTTCATCAAGCTCGATAATAGCGGAAAATGCACCCAAGAATAAGACGAGAAGACGGGTAAATCCCGTCGGCTCACTGCCGGTGAAATCCTGCCTTCGAGCTCACGCGGGCGTGATCCTGCCCTGCTTTTCGCTTGTGAAGACGGTCTCCTCGCCGCGTCTGAGCGAAAGCGTGCCGTTCTTGCGGGTGACCATCACGGCGCCCAGAGGTGTAATGACCGGGCCTACCGCGAAGTCCCCGCCCTCGTTTCGCAACTGCCAGCCCTGCCAGGGTGAGAAGTTCATCACCTGGGCATGTTTCGTGAATGGCAGAAGGGCAGTCCAGGAATAGAAGGGATCGCTGTCGGGCTGATCGAGGCCCTCGCCAGTTTCGGGATGATAATTCTCCGGCGACAGGCGGCGGCTTTCCCAGCTCTTGATAAAGAGACGCCAGCTCTTGTCGACGAGCCGGTCGGCGGCTTCAACTTCGCCGGCCCGTTCGAGGCCGTTCCAGACGAGCCAGTTGAGGATCGGCCAGATGCGGCCGCGCCAATAGACATTGTCGGCGAGAGCCGGATCATCGCGCGCCACCGAGGGAAGGCCAAAATAGCCGCCGAATTTCTTCGGGTCGTCGAGATGCTTCAAAAGATGTTTCTTCTGTTCTTTCGATGCCGCGTCACAGAGCAAGGGATAAAAGCTCGTCGGCGCAACGCTCTTCACGAAGGCGCCCGACCACAAACGATTGGCGAAAATCTTGCGGCTATCGTCCCAGAAATGCGTGCCGATCTTCTGGCGCAGGGCCGCCGCCTCCCCGTCGTGCTTCCTGGCTTCTTCGCTAAGACCCAGCAGGCGCGCCATATGGGCCAGCATCTCACAATCGAGACAGACGAGGCAATTCAGTCCGACATCCTCGCAGTCGAGCGTGCGGCTCTTCTCGTTCCAGCGCGCCTCGTCATGGATGGGTGAATTGTCCATGAAGGATTCGTCCTTGGCGGCGAGCTTGGTGCCCTTATAGAGGCCCTGGCCCATGTCGGAGGAACCGAATTCGAGAAGGCCATTGCCGTTGCCGTCGCGCAGCGTCCTGATCCATGCATTGTTGCGCGCCAATATGGCATAGGCCATGTCGATAAACAGACGGTTGCCGGTGCGCAAATAGATCTGCCAGACGATGAAGGAGATGAGCGGCGTCTGGGTGCGGTCGACCCAGGCATCGTTGCCGGTCATGATGCAGGGCAGGTTGCCTTGTGGCGTCACCGCAGACAATAGCAACGCCAGGTTTTCACGCGCCTGATCTGGATCGAATTGCGCGACAATGAAGGCATTGATCGCCGTATCATTGAGCCAGAAGCCGAAGACGCCGAATTTCTTGAGATCCCAGTTGCGCGAGCAGGTGATATAGGAGCGGTGGTTGACGCCATCCCATATCGTGTTCCAGCCCATGATATCGGCCATGGCGTCGAGGGCTGCGCCGCGGGAAGCCACTTTGGTTTGTGAAGAGGGGGCCGCGACGCTTACCAGCACCAGGTCTTTGCGGTCGGCGATGGCGACGGCAAAATCGTTCTCCGGCGCCTCTTCGAGGTTGATGCGCAACGCCAGGACCTTGGCCGCAGTACCGCGCGAGGCCAGATACCAATAGCCGCTCGTCTCATATTCAGAGCGCAGGTCGTCCAGCGTGTCATGCGCGGTCACCAGAAGCGGGTCGTGTTTCGCCTTGATCGCCACGGTGCGGGGGCCAATGGTGCAATAAGCGGTGCGGTCTTCCGCATCATAATGCCAGAGCGCACCGTCGCTCTGGCTCAGCGCCAGGACCACCCAGAAACGCAAGCCCCATTCACCGAACCTGGTCGCCTTCCAGGATCCGGCGAGCGGCCGAGGCGGATGTCCGAGCCTGGTCCCATCAGCGTGGTCTTGCCGGAGCTCGCCGCGAAGAAGACCGGCGTGATCTTGATGCCCAGCGGCAGATGCGACATTTCGAGATAGCGGTCGGCCGCCCAGCTGTTCCAGGCGCGATCGGCCGGAATATTGGGGGTGCGCAGATAATTCGGAACCGTCATGGAGCCCAGGCCCTCAGCAAAGCATTCGTGTCGATGAGTTCGACCTGCTGGTCGAAGCGCGGATAGATGTCGTCGAGCGCCGAGCGATGGCCCGGTGGACTCGAACTCGCAATAGCGTCGGAAACCAGGATGGTGCGATAGCCGCGATCGACCGCCGTCAAGGCGGAGGCGAGAACGCAGACATCGGTCTCGACTCCGGTGAAGATGATCGTGTCGGCATCGAGATCATCGAGGGCCCGCTGAAATTCGGGCGCCTCGAAAGC
>VAZZ01000048.1 GCA_005884715.1 Alphaproteobacteria bacterium
TGAATAATGTAAGGTGCGGTGCATGGGCCGCGATGCGGCTGACCTTGGGCTCGATCGCATGGACGGCTGGCGAGGACCAATCGGAACCTTCCGCGAACAGGCGCTGCATGTCTATGCAGGCATGGACGGCCCGCTTGCCGATCGCGCCGAAGCGAAGGCCTGTGATGGTCATGCTTCCACCGGGATGGTCTGCTCCTTGTCCCAGCTCACCGTGACGGCGGCACCGGTATCAAGCACTTCGCCCGTCTGGTTCTGGATAAAGGCCAGAAGCGGCATATCGCCCAGGACTTTGGTGTGGATGCGATAGGTTACGCTGGCGCCGGAATAGATCGCCTGGGTGATCTCACCAGTGAGGCTATTGCCGGCGCTCTTCTTGCGGCCACTTGCGACACGCAACTTCTCCGGTCGC
>VAZZ01000342.1:0-870 GCA_005884715.1 Alphaproteobacteria bacterium
GACCGTGCGCATCATGTTCGTGCATGTGCCGGCGGCGTGGATGGCTCTGATGGTCTATACATCGATGGCAGCCGCCAGCGCCTCGGCGGCGATCTTCCGGCATCCGTTGGCCGACATGGCGGCCAAGGCCGCGGCACCGATTGGCGCCACGTTCTGTCTTCTCGCTCTCATCACCGGATCTCTGTGGGGTAAGCCGATGTGGGGCGCCTGGTGGGTATGGGATGCACGCCTTACCTCCATGTTCGTCCTGCTTCTGCTCTATCTCGGTTATGCGGCGGTTTGGCAGGCCATCGAAGACCCGCATCGCGCCGCGCTCATCGCGCGGATCGTCGCGATTGCCGGTTTCATCAATGTGCCGATCGTCAAGTTCTCGGTCGACTGGTGGAATTCGCTGCATCAGAGTTCAAGCGTCTTCCGCATGGGCGGGCCGACCATCGATGCCCGGATGTTGTGGCCGCTGCTCATCATGGCGCTGGCTTATCTTCTACTGTTCACGGCGCTGCTTCTTGTTGCGATGCGAAGCGAGATCACTCAGCGTAAAATCCGACAATTGCAATTTGCCGGGCTCGAAGGGCGCTGATGGATCTCAACGCTGCCCATGTCTCCTATGTGGTCGCGGCCTATGCGGTGAGCTTCGCCGGTCTCGCCGCGCTGGTGATCTTCGTCCTGCTGCGCGATCGGAGATTGAAACGGCAAGTGGCCGCTCTCGATCGCGGCAAGGAGCGTGGCCATGGCAGAAGCTAATCCACCGCCGCGCGCCCGGCGGTGGCTCACCTTCCTGCCGGTTGCGATCTTTCTCGTCCTCGCGGCTGTTTTCTATCGAGGACTGTCGGGAAATCCGGCGGATGTGCCTTCGGTGCTGATCGGCAA
>VAZZ01000342.1:892-3498 GCA_005884715.1 Alphaproteobacteria bacterium
CGGCCGATCTTCGCAAAGGAACAGTTACACTCGTCAATGTCTGGGCATCGTGGTGCGTGCCGTGCCGCGAGGAGCATCCGCTGCTCATGGAACTGGCTGGTCGCGAAGATGTGCGTATCGTCGGCATCAACTACAAGGACGACCCGGAGAATGCGCGCCGCTTCCTGGTCACGCTCGGCGTTCCGTTCGCGGCCGTGGGCGCCGATCGCAACGGGCGCGCGGCCGTCGACTGGGGCGTCTATGGCGTGCCTGAGAGTTTCCTGGTCGATGGCAAGGGAATAATCCGGCTGAAATGGATCGGGCCTCTCTCGCGAGAAGCCCTCGGGACACAGATCATTCCAGAAATCGAAGAACTCAGGCGCGGCGGCGGTTCTTGATCTTGGGCAAGGGCTTCACTTCGCTTTCATCCTCAATGCGATCCATCTCGGCGGCAAGCAGTCCCAAAGCCTCGGTGAAGGGTTTGCGGTGTCCGACCGGCACCGCGGCCAGCACCTGCTTGTCAACTTCATCGGCGCCCGGTTGCGCGAGCTTCAGCATGCGTTTGCCGGCCGAAGTAATGCGCACCGAATTGGTGCGGCCGTCATCCTTGGTGCGCCGACGCTGCAGATAACCCTGCGCCAGCAGGCGCGCTACGAGATCGGCAAGGGTCGAGCGATCGATGCCGGTCATCTTCACCAGAGCCGTCTGGCTGACCCCTTCATTCTGATCGACGGCGATGAGAACGGTGAACTGGCGCTGTGTCAGGCCTGCCTTGCCGACTTCGCCTTGATAAACATAGGCCGCGTACTGAGCGGCTCTCTTCAAAAGATGATATGGCGAGCGTGAAAGCTGCTTCACGTCTTTGTTGCCTGTCATCGACCCCTACTCCTGCCGCACGGCGAGCCGCCAGCTCCGCCGCGCGTATTTGATGCCTCACTCCGGATGGTCTTTTTGCCTGGCTTTTCGCCCCGAAAACGCACTGGCTTATCGTTACCGTCACCCGAAGCCTTTTGTCCTAGCGCCTCGCAAAGGCAACGGCAAGAGGATAAAGCGAGATGCTCTTTTGCAATTGCGAGAAACGTCTTGACTCTACCCTATTGGTCTATCGTCAGCATACGGAAGGGTCTCGAAATGCGACATTTTTTCTATTGTGGCGCCTTGGGATCGTCCTGAATCATGTGTTTGGTCATCATTGGTGCCTGTGCGAGGGCAAAGACCAGCGTCAGGGGCAGCAAAGCGACCTTGAAATTCACCCAGGTGTCAGTCGACACTGATCGCCACACCACTTCATTGGCGATGGCGACGCACAAAAAGAAAATTCCCCAGCGTATCGTCAATGCGCGCCAGCCCTCGTCCGTCATCTTGAGCGCTTCGCCCATGACGAATTTGAGGAAAGTCTGCCCAAAGAACAAGCCGCCGAGGAGAATTATCCCGAACAGGCCGTTGATCAGCGTGACCTTCACCTTGATGAAGGTATCGTCATGAAGCCAGAGGGTGAGGAGGCCGAAAACAGCGACGAAACCGGCGCTGATCAGCGGCATCACGGCAAGCTTGCGGGTCAAAAGCCATGACATGAGAAGTGCTGCCGCGGTCGCTGCCATGAATATGCCAGTGCCCCAGAATATGCCGGCCATCCAGTTGGTCAGGAAAAACGCGACCAGAGGCCCCGCCTCAATGAGGATTTTGACGATAGGGTTCATTCTTCAAGACCTGCAATGGCGCGCGAGAATGCATCCGCGTCGAAAGGCTGCAGATCCTCGATCTGCTCGCCGACGCCGATGGCGTGAATGGGAAGCTTGAAGCGTTCGGCGATAGCGACGAGAATGCCGCCGCGCGCGGTTCCATCGAGCTTCGTCATGATGAGGCCGGTGACGCCGGCGACCTTGGTGAAGACATCGGCCTGCGAGATGGCGTTCTGCCCGGTGGTCGCATCGAGCACCAGGAGGACGGCATGCGGGGCGGTCTCGTCCTGTTTCTTGATGACGCGCACGATCTTGTCGAGCTCGGCCATGAGATAGGCCTTGTTCTGCAAGCGGCCTGCCGTGTCGACGATGAGGATATCGGCGGCGTCGGCCTTGGCTTCCTTCATCGCATCGAAAGCAAGCCCGGCGGCATCCGCTCCAGTCGGGCGCGAAATGACCTTGGCGCCGATGCGTTGGCCCCAGATCGCCAGTTGCTCGATCGCAGCGGCGCGAAACGTATCGCAGGCCGCGAGCATAACGGAAAAGCCTTCGCCGGTGGCGATGGCGCCGAGCTTGCCGATGGTTGTGGTCTTGCCCGAACCATTGACGCCGACGACGAGGATCACGAATGGTTTTTCTTCACCGAAGTTGAAGGGAATCTCAACGGGCTTCAGAACTTTCGCCACTTCGCTGGCGAGAATGGCCTTCACCTCGTCGGGTTCGATCTCCTTGTCATAGCGCCCGGTGGCGACTGCCTTTACGATGCGGGTAGTCATTTCAACGCCGAGATCGGCCTGGATCAGGACGTCCTCGAGTTCTTCGAGCGTCGCTGAATCAAGCTTGCGCTTGGTGAAGATCGCCGTGATCGATCCGGTGAGCGAGCGGGAGGATTTCGCCAGGCCTTCCTTGAGACGGCCGAACCATCCACCGCGCGGTTGCGGTTGT
>VAZZ01000343.1 GCA_005884715.1 Alphaproteobacteria bacterium
AGACCGTCAGCACCCATCACGCCTTGATCTATGTCATGGTCACCATTGCCGCCGTCGAGGGGCATCTGGGCGACCGCGAACTCAAGGCGATCGGCAGCATCGTCAAGCAGCTGCCGATATTCCGCTCATTCGACTCCGACAAGCTCACCCATGTCGCCCAGGAATGCGGCGAGATCCTGCAGGACAAGGAAGGTCTCGAAGCGGTCTTCGGCCTTGCCGCGGAGGCTCTCAACCCCAGGCTGCGCGAAACCGCCTATGCGCTGGCAGTTGAAATCGCCGCTTCCGATCTCGCCGTCGGCAAGGAGGAACTGCGCTTCCTCGCGATGCTGCGCGACCATCTCGGCCTCGACAAGCTCGTCACCGCCGCTTTGGAGCGCGGTGCCATCGCTCGCTACCAGACGGAGTAAACGGGAACTCTCTGGCCTGCCTCGCGTTATCGGAGAGCTAAAATTCCTCAGGCGAGGTATATAATGAGCACCATTCTTCTGATAATCCTGGTCTTGCTCCTGATCGGCGCCTTGCCGACGTGGGGCTATAGCAGCGGCTGGGGATATTATCCGAGCGGCGGCATCGGCCTGATCCTGCTGATCCTCCTCATCCTAGTCCTGGCCGGCCGCGTTAACTTCTAGACTTAGACTAGCGCGCATCCCGGCGAGGTGTAATCACCTCGCCGAAAAGGATGCGCGCCAAATCAATATGTTAGAGCAAATCCTTATCGCCAAGGTCTTCGACTTTGGCGTGTGCTCTAGGCAAAAGCACTCCTCCTCAATGCCGGCATGCGCAGCGCGAAGAATATCCCGCGCGCCGTGAAAAACACGATCATCGACGCCCACAAGCCGTGGTTGCCGTAAAACTGTTCCAATGGCCACCAGGCCAGGAAGAACACGATCATCGAGACCAGCATCATATTGCGCATGTCGGCGGTCTGGGTAGCGCCGGTATAAATGCCGTCATATTGGAAGCAGGCGACGCCGATCAGCGGTGCGAGCGCTGCCCAATGCAGATAATGCCGTGCCGTCTCGCGCACTTCGCCATTGACGGTCATGCCGTCGATGAAAAAGGGCCCCCCAATCCAGATCACGGCGAAAGTCAGAAGGCCTACGACCACCGCCCAGATCGATGTGAGCCGCACCGCTCTGTTGAAACTCCTTGGGTCACGGGCACCAATCGATTGTCCGACCAGCGCTTCGGTCGCGAAAGCGAAGCCATCGATCAGGAAGGCGGCGACATCGAAGAAATGCATGAGAATGGCATTGGCGGAAACGATCACGTCGCTCGCCTTGGCGCCACGCGCTGTGAACCAGGAGAAGACCAGCACAAGGCAGACGGTCCTGATCATGATGTCGCGATTGATCGCCAAGGTGCGTATGAGCTTGGCGCGGTCGAAGACGCGAAAGCTCTCGAAGCGGGCACCCATTTCACGCAAGCGCCTATAGGCGATGACAAGCCCGACAAGAGCCGCCGTCACTTCGGCGATGAGGGCTGCCAGCGCCACGCCCTCGGATGTCATGCCAAGGCCCAGCACGAAGAGAACGCTCAAGGCCATGTTGGTGAGATTGAGATAGAGCTGGATGATGAAGGCGGTGCGGGCGCGGCCCTGGCCGACGAACCAGCCGATGAGACAAAAGCTCGTCAGCGCGAAGGGAGCCGAGAAGACGCGGATGTAGAAATAGGCCGCGGCATGGCTCTCCACCTCGGCCGAGCCCTCGAGAAGGCCGAAGGCCAGCCGGCCGATCAGCGGTGACAAGAGAATGATGGCAATACCGGCGATGACTGCGATGATGAGCGCACGCATGAGCACGGCGACGAGTTCTTCCGCATCGCCGCTGCCGGTCGCCTGCGCCGAAAGCCCGCCGGTTCCGAGCCTCAGGAACCCGAAGCCCCAATAGATGAAATTGAAGATCAGCGCGCCCACCGTGATGGCGCCGATATAATAGGCGCCGGGAAGCTGCCCGATCACGGCCGAATTGACGACGCCGATCATCGGTTCCGTCACATTGGAGAGCATGATCGGCACAGCAATGGCGAGGACGCCTCGATGCGTCACCGGTGTCGATTGTGGAGAATGCATGCCGGGCAGATTAGAATGAATCCGCCGGGGTGTCGCGGTTTGCAAAATCACTGCTCACGGCATTGCTGACAGAATCTGGCACCAGATTCGCCAAACCGCTCTTGGCGTCCACCCGCCTAATCCCTGTATGCTCAAGGTCATGGACGATCGCCCCAATCTTCTGCCCCAGGTCTTCGCTGACTGGTTCCGGACTCGCGGCTGGAGCCCGCGCCCGCATCAGCTCGCCGTACTGGAGAAGGCGCGCGCCGGGCGTGACGTGCTGCTGATTTCACCCACTGGCGGCGGCAAGACCCTTGCCGGCTTCCTCCCCAGCCTGGTCGAGCTTTCGAAAAAATCGGAGCGCAACGGCATCCACACACTCTATGTGTCGCCGCTGAAGGCGCTGGCCGTTGATATCGCGCGCAATCTCGAGGCACCGGTTCGCGAAATGGCCCTGCCGGTCAGGGTCGAAACACGCACCGGCGACACGCCCTATTCACGGCGCAAGCGCCAGCGCGAGAAACCGCCCGACATCCTGATCACGACGCCGGAACAAGTGTCGCTGCTGATCGCCGATTCGGGGGCCGCTCACCTATTGAAGGATCTGCGCGCGATCGTGCTGGACGAGCTGCATTCGCTCGTCACCTCAAAGCGCGGCGTGCTCCTGTCGCTCGCTCTGTCGCGGGTACAGAGCCTGGCGCCTGAGACAAGGCGGACAGGCCTCTCGGCGACAGTCGCCGACACGCAAGCCCTCAGGGCCTGGCTCACCCCGCAGCGCGCCAACAGCACTCCCGCCGATCTGGTCCTCGGCCAGACGGGTGCGGCTCCTCAGATCCGCATCCTCAGATCGGCGGAGCGGGTGCCATGGTCCGGCCATTCATCGCGCTATTCGATCCCCGAAATCTACGAGGCGATCAAGCAGGCGCGCATGACACTCATCTTCGTCAACACGCGCTCGCAGGCGGAGATGACATTCCAGGCTCTGTGGTCGGCCAATGAGGATCATCTGCCGATCGCGCTCCATCACGGCTCGCTTGACGCGGCACAACGGCGCAAGGTGGAAGCGGCAATGGCGGCGGGCAAATTGCGCGCCGTTGTCGCCACCTCGACGCTCGATCTCGGCATCGACTGGGGCGATGTCGATCTCGTCATCCATGTGGGCGCGCCCAAGGGATCGAGCCGGCTTCTGCAGCGCATCGGGCGGTCCAACCACCGGCTCGATGAACCTTCGCAGGCGCTGCTGGTGCCTTCGAACCGCTTCGAGGTGCTGGAATGTGAGGCGGCGCGCCAGGCCGCCGCGGAAGGCGCTCAGGATACCGAATATCCAGCCGTCCAGAAGCTCGACGTCCTCGCCCAGCATATATTGGGCCGCGCCTGTGCTTCACCATTCCATCCCGACCAGCTCTATGGCGAGATCATCACCGCCTGGACCTATCGCAACCTGACACGGGCAGACTTCGACGCCGCCGTCGAATTCGTGAAGAATGGCGGCTATGCGCTCAAGGCCTATGAGCGCTATGCCAAATTGAAACCGTGGGGAACAGGCGAATTGCGTCTCGCCCATCCGCGCCTCGCCCAGCAATACCGGCTCAATATGGGCACCATCGTCGAAGCGGAAATGCTCAAAGTCAGGCTTGCCTATGTGCGCAAGCGAATGGGCAAGCGGCTCGTCACCGGCGGGCGGGTGCTGGGCGAAATGGAAGAATGGTTCCTGAGCCAGCTCAGCAACGGCGATACCTTCATCTTCGGCGGCGAAGTGCTGCGCTTCGAAGGCCTCGATGAATTCGGCGCGCTCGCATCGCGCTCGCCGGCGAGCGATGCCGCAATACCCTCCTATGAAGGCGGCAAGTTCCCGCTCTCCACCTATCTCGCCGAACGCGTGCGCGAGATGCTCGCCGATCCAAAGGCCTGGCCGGCGCTGCCGAGCCAGGTGCGCGACTGGCTCTCGGTGCAACGCTGGAAGTCGATCATCCCGTCGCCCCGACAGATGCTCATCGAGACTTTCCCCAGGGCCCAGCGTTACTACATGGTGTGCTATCCTTTCGAAGGCAGGCTGGCGCATCAGACGCTCGGCATGCTTCTGACCCGGCGTCTCGAACGTCTGGGTGCGCAGCCCATGGGCTTCGTCGCCTCGGAATATGCGCTCGTCGTCTGGTGCCTGCGCGACCTGTCGCTCATGATTTCCGCCGGACGCCTCGACCTTGGCTCTCTCTTCGGCGAGGACATGCTGGGCGATGACCTCGATGCCTGGCTCGCCGAATCCAATCTCATGAAGCGCACCTTCCGCAATGCCGCGATCATTGCCGGGCTCATTGAACGGCGCTGGCCCGGCAAGGAAAAGACGGCGCGGCAGACGACGGTCAATTCCGATCTCATCTATGACGTGCTGCGGCGGCATGAGCCCCAGCATATCTTGATGCGCGCCGCCTGGGATGACGCTGCCGACGGGCTGATCGACGTGCACCGGCTGGGCGCACTCCTCAAGCGCATTCGCGGCAGGATCGTACATCGCGCCCTCGACACGGTTTCACCATTGGCAGTGCCGGTGATGCTTGAGATCGGCAGAGAATCCGTTTACGGCGAGGCGGATGACGCTCTTCTCGCCGAAGCCGAAGATGAACTCATCGATGAGGCCATGCGTCTTGTCTAGGGCGGCGCGTATAGAACTCAGCGGGATCGATCTCCTGCCCGATCTCGCCGGCGCGCTCTATGTACCAGATTTCGAAGCCTTGCTGGTCGCCGATCTCCATCTCGAAAAAGCCTCGAGCCTGGCGCGCCGTGGCGTGCATCTGCCGCCCTATGACACGCGCGCAACGCTCGAGCATCTCGCCTT
>VAZZ01000345.1 GCA_005884715.1 Alphaproteobacteria bacterium
TGCGTTCTGACCGGGCGCGAGCGGCAGACGACCTCGCTTCCGTCTATGACGTCTTCCCGATGCTGAAAAAGCGCAGGGACAAGGCGGCCGGCATATTGTCGGGCGGCCAGCAGCAGATGCTGGTCATTGGCCGGGCGCTGATGACGGCGCCCAGGCTGATCGCCATCGATGAACCTTCTCTCGGTCTCGCACCAAAGGTCATCGACCAGGTCTACGAGACCTTGCTCCGCTTGCGTGACAGTCGCGGTCTGACCTTGGTGATCGTCGAGCAGAGCTCGACTCGCGCCATGATGACGGGCGGCCGCATGATCCTCCTACGCTCAGGCCAGATCGTGCTTGAAGGCGATGCAAGAGGTCTCGCCAAGGGCGATACGCTGAAGAAAGCCTATTTCGGCTATGGGGAGCATTAGGGCATCATGGTCTTTCACAATACCCTCATGCTGAGGCGGTCGCGAAGCGGCCCTCGAAGCATCCATCAGGATAAATCGAGTGTGCTGCAGCACACCCTTCGAGGCTCGCTACGCTCGCACCTCAGGGTGAGGGTTTGGGCTCACCTCGATCACTATGCTGGTTACAGATGACGGGAAGTGGAGAGAGATGACCGCTATCCTCCAGATCATCTTCGACGCCTTAAGCCTCGGCAGCCTCTATGCCCTGGGTGCGCTCGGCATCGCGCTCATCTTCGGGGTCATGCGCCTCGTCAATTTCGCCCATGGCGATTACATCTCCTTCTGCGTCTTCGCCATGCTGTGGCCGTCGATCGATGCGGCAGCCGTCGTCTTCGCCGGCAATCTGCCGACCTTCATCCTCATCCCGCTCATCCTGGCGATCGGTGCGGGCCTCTCGGTCGTCTCGGAGGTCCTCGTCTTCCGCCGTTTCCGCAACGCCAATCCCGCGACGATGATGATCGCTTCCTTCGCCTTGGGCTTCGTCATCAAGCATTTTTTGCTGATGCTCTTCTCCAGCCGGCCGAAATCGATCGACCTGTGGTCGAATTTGAGTCTGCCGGTCGAGATCGCCGGCGCCCGCATACCGCTTTTGCAGGTCATCACTATCATCATCACCATCGTCATCCTGTTGGCGCTCACCGCCTTCCTGAAGCGCACCCGCTACGGACTCGAGATGCGCGCCGCGGCCGAGAATTTCACCATGGCGCGAATGCTGGGCGTCAGGGCCAACCGCGTCATCATGCTGGCCTTCGCCATATCGGGCATGCTCGCCGCCGCCATCGGCCTCATCCTCGCCCCGGTGCGGTAATCGCCGGTCTCCTCATTGGCGGCGCCAGCGTGCTGATGCAAGTGATCCTGCCGCTCGATGCGCGTCCCTTCCGCGACGCCTTTGTCTATGGTGCGGTGATCGCCTGCCTCCTCTGGCGGCCGCAAGGGCTGTTCGCCCCCAAATCGACGAAGCAGAGAGTATGACCATGGCGCAGCGCAGCTCTCTCCTCGCCCGCACGATCTCGACACCGATCATTCTCATTGCGATCCTGCTCGCCATTGCGGTGCTGGCCAAATTGGTGGGTTCCGGACCGTTCAGCCGCACCATTGTCGAGATGTTCATCCGCATCATGCTGGTGGCCGGGCTTTATATCTTTGTCGGCAATTCCGGCGTCATCAGTTTCGGCCATATGGGCTTCATGTGCATCGGCGCCTATGCGGCGGCCTGGTTCACCATCCCGCCAATGATGAAGACCGTGTCCCTGCCGGGACTGCCATCCTTTCTCATCAATGCCCACTTGCCGATCTTCGTGTCCGCTGCCCTTGCCGGTCTCATGGCCGCCGCCATGCTGGCGGTTATCAACACCGTCTATTCGAACTGGGATTCGGTGACCGGCGGCACCGGATCGATTGTCGGCATCCCCTTCTATACCGGTATATGGACCGCCTTCAGCGGCGCCGTACTGGTCGTCATTATCGCTTATGCCTATCAGATCTCGCGCTCAGGTCTCGCCTTGCGTGCCGGGCGTGACGAAGCGACGGCAGCGGCGGCTTCCGGCATCGACATCGTGCGCGAGCGGCTCATCGCATTCGTGATCTCGGCTTTCACCATCGGTGTCGCCGGCGCCCTCTATGGGCACTTCCTCGGCGTGGTGAATCCGGATGCCTTCTATCTGGGTGTCACCTTCATTACTTTGTCGATGCTGGTGGTAGGCGGCATGAGCAGCCTGTCTGGTGCGGTGATCGGCGTCATCGTGATCTCGACCATCATCCAGCTTCTGCGCTGGCTCGAAAAGGGCATCGATCTCGGCAGCACGACGCTCGCCATTCCCAATGGCCTGCAGGAGATCACCATCGGCCTGGTGATGATCGTCATATTGATGTTCCGCCCTTCCGGCCTGACTCGCAATCGCGAGGTCGTCTGGCGGTATTGGCCCTTTGGCAAGAAGACATCTGCGAACGGCGTAGCTGTTTCGAAGGGCAGAGCATGATCCGGAAAGGTCCAGGGCGGGGCTGGATGGCCGGATTTAACCCGGCCACGTGCCCGGCCATCCAGCGAAAAGCTTGTGCTCAAATGATAGAGTAAAAGCATGTGTCTTGGCGGCCGCCTTCGGCACGCTGATCGCACAGACCGCGTGGGCGGGAGATGAGATTGTCGTCGGCTTCGCCACGGCGCAATCGGGCTTCATGCAGGCCTATGACAAGCCGGCACAGGATGCGGCAATGATCCGCATCGATGAGATCAACAAGGCGGGCGGCCTGCTCGGCAAGCAGATCAAGGTGGTCACCGCCGACACCAAGACTGACCGTGCCGAAGGTGCCAAAGCCGGGCTCGAAGTGCTCGACAAGGGCGCCGAGCTGGTGATCGTCTCCTGCGACTATGATTTCGGCTCGCCCGCGGCACTCGCGGCCGAAGCCGCCGGCAAGGTGTCATTCTTCCTGTGCGCCGAATCGATCAAGGCCGGCATACCGGGTGTCGGCCCACATTCCTTCTCGGCCTCGGTGCTGGCGGCCGTCCAGGGCGCCACCATGGCGGAATGGGCCTACAACAAGAAGAATGCGCGCAACTTCTACCGCTTGCTCGACACCTGGACGGTCTATAACAAGGGCATCTGCGACGGTTTCGACTGGGAATTGCCGCGTCTCAAGGATGCAAAGCTTGTCGGCAGCGACACCTTCAAGAACGAGGACGCCTCGATCGCCTCGCAGATCAGCCGCATCAAGGCGCTGCCGCAGGAGCCCGATGCGATCATGCTGTGCACCATGATGCCGGGGGCGGTGAGCGCTGTGAAGCAGATCCGCGCTGCCGGTATCAAGGCGCCGATCATCAACGGCTCCGGCATGGACGGCAGCTACTGGCTGTCGGCGGTGCCCGATCTCTCGGACTTCTATGTGCCGGTGCAGGGCTCGATCTATGGCGATGATCCCAATCCCGCCGTCAACGAGTTCAACAAGAAGTACAAGGAAGCGACGGGCAGCGATCCCTCGAGCCAGTATGTCTATCCGGGCTATGTGCTCATCGATGTGTGGGCCAAGGCGGTGGAGCGGGCGAAGACGACCGATGCCGACGCCGTGGTGGCGGAGCTCGAGAAGATGAAGGACGAGAAGACCCTGTTCGGTCCGCGCACCTTCACCAATGAGATCCATCACCAGAATCGCGGTCGCTATCTCATCGTCGAGACGGAAAAGGGCAAGCCGCATGTCATCGATGAATGGACGATCAGCGAGCCTATCCCGGTGGCCGATCTCCTGAAGCAGTAATCACCCGCTTGAGCGGAACGTGGAGGCCGGGATCATGCGATCCCGGCCTTTTTCTTCGCCTAGTTGCACGATAAGTTAGTCCGACCCATCACCCTCAACCCTGAGGTGCGAGCGAAGCGAGCCTCGAAGGGTCTGTCGCACCAAGCTCGTTCTATCCTGATGGATGCTTCGAGGGCCGCTACGCGGCCACCTCAGCATGAGGGTAGTGTGAGACACGACTCAAGCACAGAAAACCGGTGAAACATCAGCCGCAATCCGGGCAGCACACAAACGGCACTTCGGTCAGCGGCGAATCCGCAAGATACGATGATGCCCCAGCTCATCGCTCAGCGGGCTTGGTCCTTGCTCCGGCGCGCCTCGAAAATATAGCCGATGAAATTGAGCAGGACCTGCGCGCCGAGAAAGCCGGTTATGCCGGAGGGATCATAGGCCGGCGCCACCTCGACGAGATCGACGCCGACGACGGTGCCGCGCTTCACTAGGCCCTGCAGGATTTCCATGACTTCATAATAGAGGAAGCCGCCATGGCTCGGCGTCCCGGTGCCGGGCGCGATCGAGGGATCGAAGCCATCGATGTCGATCGTCACATAATAGCGCGCACCTTGCGGGATCTTCTCGAGCACGCCTTGCGCGCCTAGACGCCGCGCCTGACGGACGGAGAGAATGGTCGAGCCGCGGGCGCGCGCATCCTCATAGCCTTCCCGCGCGGTGGAAGAGACATTGCGGATGCCGATCTGGGTGAGGCCCGAGACATGGCTTTGCTCGGCCGCGCGGCGCATCGGATTGCCGTGCCCCTCGCGCACCCCATGGCGGACATCGACGAAATCGAGATGGGCATCGATCTGCACGATGTGGATGGGTCCATGCCCGCTGAAGGCCCGGATGCAGGGAATGTTGACCGCATGATCGCCGCCGAGCACCACGGGCATTGCGCCGCGATCGAGGATCTTGCGCACCGCGCGCTCGGCATTGGCGTGGCTCTTCGCCGTATCGGTATGGACGATATCGGCGTCACCGGCATCGACGATGCGCACCTTGTCGAGCGGCAGATAGGTAACGTCGTCCTCATGGTCATAGGCGCCGCCATGGCCGAAGGAAAACAGGGTCGATGCCTCCCTGATCGCCCTGGGCCCGAAACGCGCGCCGGAGCGATATTGCGTTCCCATGTCATAGGGAATGCCGAGCACCGCCACATCGGCATCGATCTTGTCCCAGTCGGTCGCGATCGGCCGTTTGCCGAAGGTGCAATGTCCGACAAAGGGCAGATCCAGCCTGCCGCTTTCATAACCATGGCTCATGATAATTCCCTAAAGAGTGGCGCCTGCCGGGGAAGAAGCGCATCCATCATTCTCCCATCAAGCCTCGATCATATCAACTCGTTCGATATGAGGCATGGCAACTCCGTGTTTTTCGCACCAATCGGCTTTGCCGGGATGCGCCGGCCGCTTGCCGTTGACGGCAGGCATCCTTGCGCGGCGAGACCTTCTTTCGTTAAGCCGAAGATGCCTCAAGGATGGAAATAGGTCCTCGGGTCTTAATAACTCGTTCAAGCCGTAGCCCCGCGGCGTCGAACAAGCTTGCATACTGTGCCTCCGTCCTCTCCAGGCCGCCGGTGACGGCGAGCATGACCACATCGATACCTTTAATCAGGTTCGGCTCATCACCCGGCGGCACGAGCGTCTCGGCCACAAGTACTTTCCCGTTCGGCAGCATGGAATTGCGGCAATTTCGCAGGATCACCGCGGCACGCCCGTCGTCCCAATCGTGAACGACCTTCTTGATAACGTAGATGTCACCAATGGGAACGCTCGCAAAGAAATCACCGGCGATAAATTCAGTGCGCGGCAGGTCGCCCCCGACAGCCTGGTGTGCTGCGGCGACGCCCGAAGGCAGATCGAAAAGCACGCCGCTCAAATGGGGATTGCGGGCCAGGATCGCTGAGAGAAGCTGACCATGTCCGCCGCCAACGTCGACGATCCGCGTGAACGGCTTGAAGTCATAAGCTTCGGCAACGGCCTCATTGCTGCCTTGGCTCAAGGCGACCATGGCACGCTGAAACAAGGCAGCCTGCTCCGGGTGTTCCGACAGCCAGTCAAACCTTGGGCTCCCGAACACCTTATCGAAGGCTGGCTTTCCGGTGCGGACAGAATGCAGGAGCTGCTCAAAGGCAAGATAAGCCTCGCTGTTGATCATACGCACGAAGTCGCGGGGACCCGACCGATCGGAACGCAGCACGGCGCCAACCTCCGTCAACTCGAAATGACGGGGCAGCACTTCCCTAAAGACGCCTTCCGCCGCGAGAAGTCGCATTACACGATAAAGCGCGTCAGCATCTGACTGCGTGCTAGTCGCTAGTTCATCCACCGACTGCTCGCCGACGGCCAGGAGATCGGGGATGCCGAGTTCGATAATGACGCGCAGCGCCTGCGACACAGCGAATCCAAACCCTAGCCTCATGATCTGTTGCGACGGGTTGGGCATGGCTTTTTTCCTCGGCTGTTTGCGGAAGCTTAACAGAATGGAAGGAACAATCGAGGCATCGCTTCCCGCACGTCGGATGTGGGGAAAAGCGACAAGGGCCCGAGAATTATGTCTGCCCTTCCCGTTGATTCCATTTGATACGATGTCGCCGGACAGCCCTTGTAGCGCGGCTCCGGCAGGCCGGTGATTCCCGCATCGAAGGCGAACAGGCTTCCTGCCATCGGCTGGTCTTCGAGACCCGCGGCCGGGCGGATCGACGTCACATAGATAATATCGAGCTTGGGCCCACCGAAGGCCACCATGCTCGGCTTGGCGACAGGCAGCGCGATCCGGCGGTCGATCTTGCCCTTGGGCGTGAAGCGGACGATCTCCCAGCCATCATTGCCGGCCATCCAATAGCAGCCTTCGGCATCGAAACGATAGAGCGATCCTTGCGGCCGTGCTGGATCGACCGGGTCTTCCATGCTGCCGACCCAGAAGCGTCCCTTGGGGTCGCAGCGCCCGTCATTCAGCCGGTTGTTGGCAAGATGCGTCTCAGGCGATGCAAGCGAGGTCAATTGCTCCGTCTCGAGATCATAGCGCCACAGCCCCGATTTGAGCGCCACGAGCACCACGCCATTCGACCAGAGCGCAAAGGAGCCGATCGCTTCCGGTAATGTCCACGCGCGATTCCGTCCGCTCGCGGGATCGAAGCGGTTCAAACGCCCGGCATAGATATCGATCCAGTAGAGGGCATTCTCCTCTGCGCTCCAGATCGGGCATTCGCCAAGTTCGGCCCTGATATCGAGGACACATTCGACATCGGCTGTGCGAGCCATCAGTCCCGGACCTCGCTCATATTGCCCCCTTGAACGACGCGGATGGGATGCGATTTGTCACATCCTGACGAATGAAGCACAGCATATAGACTCGACCGACAAGTTTGTCCAAGCTCCGTTCGCGAACCGGGACTCTCCGCGCATGACCGATACACGCCCGACCCTGCTCACTGGTGCCGCCGGCATCCTCGGACGCTGGCTGAGGCCGCGTCTGATCGAGAAATATGGCGCCTTGCGCTCTTCCGACATTGTCGATTTCGCCCCTGCTCTGCACGGCGAAGAGATCGTCATCGCCGATCTCGCCGATTTCAGTTCCGTTGAGCGCGTCGTCAAGGGCGCAGGCAGGATCATCCATTTCGGCGGCATCTCATATGAAACGACCTTCGATCGCATCCTTGGGGCCAATATCGCCGGCACCTATAATGTCTTCGAAGCGGCGCGCCTTCACGATGCCGGACCTATTGTCTATGCGAGTTCCAATCACGCCATCGGCTTCTATACGCGCGATGACCGTCTCGATGCCGGCGTCAGGCAGCGCCCAGACTGCCTCTATGGCGTCTCCAAGGCTTTCGGCGAAGATCTGGCGAGCTTCTTCGCCGACAAATACGGCATGGATATCGCCTGTCTGCGCATCGGCACAGCAAGGCCCCATCCCGTCGATCCGCGCCATCTTTCCACCTGGCAGAGCTATGAGGACCTGTTGCGCATGATAGAGGCCTGCTTCGCTACGCCGAAGCTCGGCTGCACCATTCTTTATGGCGTGTCGAACAATGACAGGAGCTGGTGGAGCAACCAGCTCGCCTCTCATGTCGACTATCACCCCAAGGATAATGCCGAGAGTTTCGCCGCCACATTGTTGCCCGACGGCGACAGGCGCGATTTCGAAGACCCGGCGGTCAAATATCAGGGCGGTCCGTTCGCCGCTGAAGGCTACGCGCCGCGGCGGCGCTAGATTTCTTTCTCCGCATCCGCTTGATGGCGGAAACGCGAGATCAGCCAGGATCCGGCGGGACCCGGCGGCGTGTCGGCGCGATAGATCGCATCGAAGCGGTAAGCGCCGCCCATCATGTCCGGCAGATCGAGGCGGATGAGGCGGCCGGAAGCGAGATCCTCTTCCACCATCGGCAATGGCATGTTTCCCCAGCCGATGCCTTCCTTGAGCAGCATATGCTTCGATCCGAGATCGGCGAGCTTCCAGGTCTTGGGGCTGAGCACCGCAAAGTTGAGCCCCTGAGTCAGAGGCGAGCGGTCGGTGAGGACGAGTTGTGTATACTGGCGCGCCTCGCCGGGCTCGAATGTCTTGCTCCTGGCCAAAGGATGATCCGGCGACGCGACGGGAACGAGCCTGACCGAGCCGACGCCAATCCGTTCGACGCCCGCTATGCCGGCATCGCCCGGCAGCGGTCCGCTGACACCGACGGCCGCGACCCTGTCGAGCACCAGCTGGCTGACGGCGCCGAGGGCTTCCATATGGAGCGAAAGGGCGACGGTCGGAAATTCTTCGCGGAAACCTTTCAAGGCATCGACGATCCGCGCCGCCGGCAGCATGACATCGAGCGCCAGATGGATTTCCGCCTCGAGGCCATGCATCAGCCCTTTCACCTTGGCGCGCAGCCCATCGATGCCGTTCCACACGCCACGCGCTTCCGCCAGTACGGCGCGGCCGGCCTCGGTCAACTGTGGCTTGCGCGTCGTTTCGCGATCGAACAGCGATAGACCAAGTTGCGCTTCCAGATTGGCGATGGAATAGCTGATCACCGATGTCGCGCGGCCGAGCTTGCGCGCCGCTGCGGCAAAGCTGCCGAGATCGACAACGGTGAGGAAGACGCGCAGTTGATCGAGGGTCGGCGTGCCGGGTTCGGAGCTCATTTCTATTTCCTCGAACGTTTTGCTGCACATTATACAGGTTTCCTCAGCGGTCCAATCAACCTACCTCCTCGATCACCGATCACTTCAAGTTCAGGAGCATCGCCATGACATGTTCAATCATCGGTTCAGGCCTCATCGGCACGGCCATTGCCCGGCAATTTTCACGCGCCGGGCTCGATATCCTCATTGCAAACCGGCGAGGCGCCGATTCGCTTGGCGATCTGGCGCGCGAACTCGGCCCTCATTTGCGACCCGTGCGGCTCGCCGAGGCCCTTGCCGCCGACATGGTTTTCCTGGCGGGCAGGGAAGGATCGTCATCGATGCGACCAATGCGATCGATTTTCCCGCTTTCACGCCGCGCGATCTGGGTGGACTTCCGTCAACTGACATCGTCGCGGGCTCGTTGAAAGGTGCTCGCCTAGTGAAGGCCTTCAATACACTGCCGGCAGCCCTTCTGGCGAAAGACCCCGCCGAAGCCTCGGGCCGGCGCGTGCTCTTTGTCTCTGGCAACGATGACATCGCCAATGCGCAAGTGGCCGGCCTGATCCAAAAACTGGGCTTCGCGCCGATCATGCTCGGCAAGGTCGCCGAGGGTGGCCGCCTCCAGCAATTCGGTGGACCGCTCGTGGCGCAGAATTTCATCAAGGCATGACGGTTGGACGGGAAGATCCGGTGCGGATTCTCCCATCCTCCATATTCACGCACGCCGCGCATCGAGGCTGAGGGCGCCCGCACCAAAGGCAACGATCTGCAAAAGCCCGCCCGCCATGGCGATGTTCTTGAAGAAGTGGATGAACTGGTTCTGATCGGCGAAATTCGCATGGAACGCAATCGCGGTGACCACGCTGAAGAGGGCGAGCACGCCGGCAACCCAGCGGGTCTTGAAGCCGGCAATGAGGGCTAAGCCGCCCACGACTTCGATCGCCACGGCGGCGGCCAAGGCGAGCGGCGCGAAGGGCAAGCCGACCGCATCGATATAGCCGATCGTGGCGGCGGGTGCCGCTAGCTTCGAGATGCCGGACAGAATAAAGATGGCGCTGATCAGAACGCGACCCGCGGCAGCGGCGATATTGGTGGCGGTGGCGGATGAATGACCCTTATCCAGGGCGGTGGCGACGGCCATGATGGTAACTCCTCGATTTCAGGGCGGCGCGACACCATGCAGCGCTGCCGATGCTGCTATGTGGCGGATCTCCTCTATTCCATCAATCCGAATAATATGGAACAATAGTTTCC
>VAZZ01000344.1 GCA_005884715.1 Alphaproteobacteria bacterium
ATCTGTGGGCGGAACGTTACGATCGCGACCTCACTGACATATTCGCGCTTCAGGACGAGGTGACGCAACGGATCATCGAAGCGCTCAGGGTCAAGCTGCGGCCTGAAACGGCGCTTCTGGCCGGTAGCCGGAAAAGCAATGTTGAAGCGCATGACTGTTTCCTTCTCGGGCGTGAGCTTTTGCTTGGATCAACCAAGAATCGCGAGGTCTTCGATAGAGTTGTCGCAACTTTCAGGCGCGCAATCGAACTCGACCCCGGCTATTCGGCACCCTATGCCGGTCTCGGAATGGCCTACTGTCTCGATTTCCAGAACCATTGGGCCAATACGCCAGATGCCCTTGACCTTGCCAGGCATTTCGTGGCGCAGGCGATTGAAAAGAGCCCTAACGATCCTTATGCGCATTATGTTGCTGCCGTAATCTCGATTTGGAAGCGCGACCTCGAAGGGGCGAAGGCAGAAGCGGAGAAAGCGCTGACGCTCAATTCGAACTACGCCCTTGCCTACGGCACGCGAGGGCTCATCGAGGTCTATTTAGGCCATCCGCTCGCGGCGATCCCAGATCTTGAGCGTGCCATGCGCCTGGACCCCGCCTTCACGCAACAATACATGCACTTCCTCGGTTCGGCCTACCTCGTGGCGGGCCAGTACGAAGCGGCAGCGACAGCCTTTCGCGAACGGATCCGTTTGGTACCGAAGACCGATCTGTCACGCGCCCTCCTTGCTTGCGCACTCGGCCACCTGGGGGAGTCCGCCGAAGCGCGACGCGCCTGGGATGAATTGAGAAATACAAACTCGAAATATTCTTTCGAAGAGCACTTGGCTCGACTGCCTTTTAAGAACCAGGCAGACGCGGAGAGTATCAGAGACGGCCTGGCAAGAGCGGGGCTCCCCGAATAACGGGCGGCGTTCCACGCGGAGCGTATAGTGCGGCATTGAATTAAACACCACGCAGACATGACGGCAAACCTAAATGTTCATTCCGGCAGACCGGCCTTGCGCAGGCCGTCGAGGACCATCTCCAATGATGCCTGATTCCGAATAGGCAGAAGCCGCCGGAGTCCAGAAACCGTTATCCCAGGCGCCAATGACAGAAATTTGGGAAGCGCAGCACGCGCCTCGGGCAAGCGGTCCAGCTGGACATATGCCGGGATCTGACCCCAGTAGACCGAGTCCCAGTCGGGATAGAGGGCAGCCGAACGCCCCGCCAGTTCTACGGCCTGGGCGGGACGCCCGCTGAAAAGATGGGCCAATCCGGCAACCATCAGATACATGTAGAAACTGGGATCCAGCGGTCCGAGAGCCATAGCCCGCTCCATCAGCGCCATGGCATCTTCCGGATCGCCACCGAAAACCAGCGCGGTGCCCGCCAGAAAGTTGACGAATCCCGAACCCGGGTTTCGCTCGAGCCCTCGGCGCACGGCGTCGAGGCCGTCGCGATAGTCTCGCGCCACCATCACCAGCACAAAGCCGGCAACGACCAGCGCAATCGCATCGTCACCGCCAGCGGCAGCCGCCCGACGAGCCAGCGCGATCGCAGTTTCAATATCATTCGCGGTGGCGGGCGGCCATGCTCGTGTTATCCGTTGTTCAAGGCACCATGCAGCATGGGCAAGAGCCGGAGCATAGGTTGGCTCGAGATCGATTGCCTTGTTGAGCAAGTCGAGCGCCAATAGATTTTCGTCCGGCCGCATGGCGTAGACATGCGGCAGCGCCCGAAGATAGAGATCATAGGCGTCGAGATTTTCTACCGGTTTGCGGCGTGCCCGTTCGATTTCCGCCTTGAGCAGCGTTGGTGCGAT
The DNA here is from genome assembly GCA_005884715.1 of Alphaproteobacteria bacterium. GTDB lineage: Bacteria > Pseudomonadota > Alphaproteobacteria > Rhizobiales > Aestuariivirgaceae > Taklimakanibacter. Next base: position 1,802 of record VAZZ01000344.1, read on the forward strand.
TGCTCCGACGACGCTTGCGGTAATTCTGTCCTGCAGATCGAAGACATCTTCCAGACCACCGTCGAACCTATCCGCCCAAAGATGAGCGCCGGTTGTCGCGTCGATCAACTGGCCGGTGATACGCAGTCGGCTTCCCGATTTGCGGACGCCGCCTTCCAGCACGTAGCGTACATTCAGCTCCTTGGCCACCTGGCGCACGTCCACCGCGCGGCCTTTGTAGGTGAAGGTCGAATTTCTGGCGATCACGAAAAGCTGGCTGAAACGCGAAAGCGCGGTGATGATGTCCTCGACCATGCCGTCGACGAAATACTCCTGTTCGGGATCGCCAGACATATTGGTGAAGGGCAGCACGGCAATGGAGGGCTTGTCCGGCAGCGCCGATGGTTGACCGGCCGATTTTGTCGCCACTGCGTCTACCGGCGGTGCGGACTTCGCCTTCGCCGCACCCCCCACTTCCAACGAATAAATCCGCACCGGCTCGGCGATGTTCTTGAGCTGGGTTTGACCGAGATCACTGACGAGGAGGTCTAGCCTCGCCTTCACCTGGCGATAGGCGTCCTCGGACAAACAAATGGCCCCGGGCGCGGCGACCCCTTCAAGTCGCGCTGCTATGTTGACGCCATCGCCCATCAGGTCGCCATCGCTCTCCTCGACCACGTCTCCGAGGTGGATGCCAATCCGGAATTCGATCCGCCGCTCCGGCGGCAGTCCGGCATTGCGCTCGACCATGGCGTTCTGCACCTCGACGGCGCAGCGAACGGCATCGACGACACTGCGGAATTCGACTAACGCACCATCGCCAGTGCGCTTTACGACGCGCCCGTTGTGCACCGCAATGGTGGGGTCGATCAAGTCGCTGCGCAGCGCCCGCAACCTCGCCAATGTGCGATCCTCGTCTGCACCGGTAAGCCGGCTGTAGCCGACCACATCGGCAGCCAGGATTGCCGCAAGTTTTCGGCTCTCATTCATCGTGACCATCTCTCCTGCGCGGCAAACTAGCACGAAGCCGCCATCGGAATCGCGATTTTATCGTTCCAGCCGCCCCACGCCGAGATTGCGGGGCTGGCTTCAATGTCCGAATCTGGCCCATCGCGCCGGTTTGGGCCGGGCAGAGCATGTCGGCTCTGCCCAGTTACTTCAGACGTCAACTTGCTCTGCTATGGCCAGCGCGTCGTCGACCTCAATCCCAAGGTAGCGGACTGTGCTCTCGATCTTCGTATGGCCGAGGAGTAACTGCACGGCGCGGAGATTTCCCGTGCGCTTGTAGATCAGCGTCGCCTTAGTGCGCCGCAGCGAGTGGGTGCCGTAGAGGCTCGGATCAAGCCCGATGCTCGCTATCCACTCTGACAGTAGGCGGGCATACTGTCTTGTTGTCAGGCATCGCCCAGCGCGTCGTCCGCAAAACAATGCTCACCAGGCTTTTGGCCCGTAAGCTGCAGGTAGTCTTCGAGCGCCTGCCGGGTCAGGTCGGAGAGCTCGAACTTGACCGGGCGACCCGTCTTCTTCTGACGATCAAGCGCGCAGCCTCTCGGGGCAACGTCCTCGACCCGTATGGAGACCACATCGCAGCCCCGCAACTTGCTGTCGATTGCCAGGTTGAAGAGGGCCAAATCACGCTTGCGGCCTTCCAGCAGCAGCCTGGTCCTGATCGACCAGACGTGTTTGGGCCTGAGCGGGGGCTTGGCGCCAATCAGCTTGCCTTTGTTCCAGGGCCGACGTTTCTCACCCGCGGCGCCTAGGTCATTCACGTTTTCCATTGGATTGCTCCTCAGTTGCTGAGTGAGTGACCAAGATGCGGGCAGATCGGATGAT
>VAZZ01000347.1 GCA_005884715.1 Alphaproteobacteria bacterium
TCGAAGCGAGCGCCAGCGAGGCGGCGGCCGCCGCTGCCCTTGCGGCCTCGGTGCATTATCCCATTCGTGGGGCGGCTACGTGGAAATCGACGGTCGGCACCAATGTCGCCTCCTACGCGCTCGCCAATCTGTCGTCGGGCGGCGTCACCGGCGGCGCCCTCATCATTGTCGGTGAGGACTATGGCGAGGGCTCGTCGATCATGCAGGAGCGCAGCCATTCCTTCGCCATGAAATCGCAGATCTGGCTGCTTGACCCCAAGCCCAAGCTCGAATCGATCGTCAAGGCGGTGGAAGACGGCTTTGAGCTCTCCGAGGCGACCAATACGCCGGTCATGCTGGAGGTGCGGATCAGATCCTGCCATGTGCATGGCCGCTTCATCGCCAAGGACAATCGGCGTCCTGCGATGTCGGTCAAGGATGCGCTCGAGGCGCCACGGCGCGACTCTCAGCGCATCGTGTTGCCGCCCGCCTCCTTCCTGCATGAGCAGGAGAAGGTCAAGAAACGCTGGCCGGCCGCCATCGACTTCATCAAGTCGCGCAAGCTCAACGAGATCGTCGGCCCCAAGCGCGGCAAGATCGGCATCGTGCTGCAGGGCGGGATGTATAATGGCGTGATCCGGGCCCTGCAGCGCCTGGGGCTCGCCGATCTCTATGGCACATCGATGGTGCCGCTCTATATCCTGAATGTCACCTATCCGCTGGTCGATAACGAATTCCTTTCCTTCTGCAAGGACAAGGATGCGGTGCTGGTGGTCGAGGAAGGCCAGCCCGATCATCTCGAACAGGCCTTCGGCCATATGCTGCATAAGGCCGAGGCGAAGACGCGATTGCATGGCAAGAGCTTCCTGCCGATGGCCGGCGAATATACCGGCCAGGTGATGCTCGACGGCCTTTCTGCCTTCCTGCGCGCCCATGCGCCGGAGCTGCTCACCGCCAAGATCCGCCTTCCCAATACGCCGGCGGCGCCGCCCGATCTCTCGCATCTAAAGGAGGTCGTGCCGATGCGACCGCCCGGTTTCTGCACCGGCTGTCCGGAACGGCCGATCTTCTCGGCGATGAAGCTGGTCGAGAGGGATCTCGGTGAGCATCATGTCGCCGCCGATATCGGCTGCCATCTGTTCTCGATCATGCCGCCCTTCAATATAGGGGCGACCACCATGGGCTATGGCTTGGGCCCCGCCTCGGCATCGGCCTTCAACGTGCCGGCGAAGAAACGCTCGATCGCCATCATGGGCGATGGCGGCTTCTGGCATAATGGCCTCGCTTCCGGCATCGGCAATGCCGTCTTTAACAAGAATGACGGCGTCATCCTGGTCGTCGACAATTATTATTCGGCGGCGACCGGCGGGCAGGACATCCTATCCTCCCGCGCCAGCAACAAGACCCGCTCGACCCGGCATCGCATCGAAGACGCGGTCAAGGGCGTCGGGGTCAACTGGGTGCGCCGGATTGATCGCACCTATGATGTCGGCCGCATGCGCGACACGTTGCGCGAAGCGCTGACCACGGCTGAGAAAGGGCCCAAGGTCATTGTCGCCTCGTCCGAATGCATGCTCAACAAGCAGCGCCGCGAGAAGCCCATCATCGCCAAGGCTATCCATGACGGAAAACGCGTGGTCAAGCCGCGTTTCGGCATCGATGAGGATGTTTGCACCGGCGATCATGCCTGTATCAGGCTGTCCGGCTGTCCTTCGCTCAGCGTGAAGGTGCTGGACGATCCGTTGCGAGATGATCCGGTCGCTTCGATCGACCAGTCCTGCGTCGGCTGCGGCAATTGCGGCGAGGTCGCCGATGCCGCGGTGCTGTGCCCGTCCTTCTATCGCGCCGATGTCATCAGCAACCCGAACAAGGTCGATCGCTTCATGGCGCGGATCCGCCAGTCGGTGATCGGCTTCCTGCAGAAGCGGCGTGACCGGAAATCGCTCGTCTTCGCCAAAGCGGGGCCAGTCCGATGAATATGCACGCAGCGCGCCAGAACCAGATCATCAAGCTCGCGATCCTGGCGGTTGGCGGGCAGGGCGGCGGCGTGGTCTCGGACTGGATCGTCCATCTCGCCGAAGAGAATGGCTGGTATGCGCAGGCGACTTCGGTGCCCGGCGTCGCGCAGCGCACCGGCGCCACGATCTACTATGTCGAGATGGTGCCGGATCGCGGCAAAACCCCGATCCTGGCTTTAATGCCTTCGCCCGGCGATGTCGATATCGTCATTGCCGCCGAGCTCATGGAAGCGGGGCGCGCGATGATGCGCGGCCTGGTGACGCCCGAGCGCACCACTCTCATCGCCTCGTCGCACCGCGCCTATGCCGTGTCGGAGAAGGTCGCACCCGGAAATGGGATCAGCGATGGCAATGCCGTCATCGAGACGGCGCGCAAGACCGCGCGCCGCTTCGTCGCCGCCGATCTCGAGACGATCGCGGTGAAGAATGGCAGCGTAATCTCGGCGAGCCTCTTCGGGGCGCTCGCAGCAGCAGCGGTCCTGCCTTTCAGCCGCGACAGTTTCGAAGCGACGATCAAGAGTGGCGGCAAGGGCATCGCGGCAAGCCTCAGGGCCTTTCGCGAGGCTTTCGATGCCGCGCTGGCGCCAGTCGATGACGCGGGCGAAGCGCAGCCGGTGGCCGCTTCTGTCGTGTTGCAAGGGCCTCAGAAACTCACGGCGCGCTATCGCGAGCTCCTGGCCCGTATCGATGATGAGATGCCAGTGGAGGCTCGTGACATGTGCCGTGCGGGCCTCGCCAAGGTCGTCGAATTCCAGGACGTCGCCTATGGCGATGAATATCTGGGCCGGTTGGTGAGAATCGCCGCCTTCGATCATGATCTGGGCGGTGACAGCAAGGGCCGTATGCTCACCCGCGAGGCCGCGAAATATATCGCCAATGCGATGGCCTATGATGATGTGATCCGAGTCGCGCGGATAAAAACACAAAGCCAACGCTTTGCCCGGGTACGCGATGAGGTCAGGGTCGGCGGGGAGCAGATCCTGAAGCTCACCGAATTCATGCATCCGCGCATGGAGGAAGTCTGCGGCATGCTGCCGGCGCGTCTCGGCCGCTTCATCGAAAACCGGCCGCGTATGTTCAAGGCGCTGGATCGCGTCGTCAATCGCGGCCGGC
>VAZZ01000348.1 GCA_005884715.1 Alphaproteobacteria bacterium
GACGGCGTCCTGTCCGATGGGAAGACGGAATCCTTGATGCGCAAGGGCGAGTGGGCGGCGTAGCAACATTCCCTTCCCCCATGGGAGAGGGAATTCAATGCAATATCTGGCTCAGGAACAGCTTGGTGCGTTCGCTCTTGGGACTCGAGAAGAACTCGGCCGGCGAATTCTGCTCGATGATCTGGCCCTGATCCATGAAGATCACCCGGTCGGCGACCTGACGGGCAAAGCCCATTTCATGGGTCACGCACAGCATGGTCATGCCGGATTGCGCCAGATCGACCATGACCTCCAGGACCTCCTTGATCATTTCGGGATCGAGCGCCGATGTCGGTTCGTCGAACAGCATGATGCGCGGATTCATGCACAAGGAGCGGGCAATCGCCACACGCTGCTGCTGACCACCGGACAGCTGGCCCGGGTATTTCTTCGCCTGTTCGGGAATCTTCACCCTTATCAGATATTTCATCGCCGCTGCCTCGGCATCGGCTTTCGACATCTTGCGCACCCAGATCGGGGCGAGCGTGCAGTTCTCGAGCACGGTCAGATGCGGGAAGAGGTTGAAGTGCTGGAACACCATGCCGACTTCGCGTCTGACCTCATCGATGCGCTTCAGATCGTTGGTGAGTTCGTTGCCATCGACGATGATCTGCCCCGCCTGATGTTCTTCCAGGCGATTGATGCAGCGGATGAGCGTCGATTTGCCGGAGCCTGACGGCCCGCAGATCACAATGCGTTCGCCCTGCTCAATCGCAAGATTGATGTCCTTGAGGACGTGGAACTCGCCATACCATTTATTGACGCCGATCAGCTGGATAGCCACATCACCTGCCTGGTTGCCGTCGGAAGCAGTGACTTTCGGCGTGCTGGTGCTCTTCTTTGCGGATACTTGAGCCATCAATACCCTCGTCTCTTGTGACCGGTAGCGAGCCGGCGTTCCATGAATATCGAATAACGCGACATGCCGAAACAGAAAACCCAGAACATCAGCGCAGCGACGAAATAGGCGGTCGTACCGGTCTGTGGCGAAACCCATTTGGGATCGTTGAAGCTGGCGTTCACGATGCCCAGCACGTCGAACAGACCGATGATCAGAACCAGCGTCGTGTCCTTGAACAGGCTGATGAAGGAGTTGACGATGCCGGGAATGACGATCTTGAGCGCCTGCGGCAGCACGATGAGGTTCATCAACTTCCAATAAGAGAGGCCGAGCGCCTGCGCTGCTTCATACTGGCCTTTAGGGATAGCCTGCAGACCGCCGCGCACGGTTTCGGCCATATAGGCGGCGGAGAACAAGGCCGTTCCGACAAGGGCGCGCAGGAGCTTATCGAAATTCACCCCTTCCGGCATGAACAAGGGCAGCATGATGCTGGCCATGAACAGCACCGTGATCAGTGGCACGCCGCGCCAGACTTCGATGAAAACCACCGAAAACATGCGCACCACCGGCATCTTGGACCGGCGTCCGAGCGACAGCAGAGTACCGAGCGGGAGGGATGCGACGATGCCGGTGACCGCAACGACGAGCGTCACCAGCAATCCGCCCCACTGCTGGGTCTCGACAGGCACCAAGCCGAAATCGGTATCGACCAGAAGCAGCACAGCAATGACAGCCGAGCAGGCGCCGATCCAGCTCAACAATGCTGTTCGCGCGGATGCATCACGCGAGAACGCTTCATGGGCGGCGGAAAGCGCCGCCGCTATGGCCAGCAAGCCAATGATCGCCAGCGTTGATATGGAGACGAAACTGCCGAAGATAGCCACTTCCGGCATGGAGACGAAGAGCGACAACAGCCAGATCACAATCGCAACACCAGCGAAAGCCAGAGCCAGCCGGTTCCGCCTGATACCCTCCTCGATGCCGAAAGCGAGGGGTGGAATCACCAGAGCCGTCAGCAGCAGAAGCCCGACAATGCCGAGGAGGGTCGAGACCGACAGATTGAGATCGCCGCCAGTCAGAAGCACGAAAGTCATCAACGGATAGATGACTAGAAGGAACAGGGCGTTCCATTTCTTGTAAGGAAGCGAGGGAATAGCCATGGTCGCGAGCGCCAAGGCGCCGACGACGAAACAGATATTCACTCGCCAGCGCTGGTCGAACGGATAGAAGCCGTAGATGAATTGGTGAAATTTCGCCCACACATAGGGCCAGCAGGCGCCTGAATCCGGCACGGCGACACAGGCATCGCGGCTTTCGCCGGTAAAGACGCCGCGAATGAGCGCCCAGTCGATGACGCCCCAGCCGATCCACGCAACAAATGCGGCGCCGAGGATGGTCAATACGGTATTCAGTGGACTGTTGAACAGATTTTGCAGGGCCCACCCGGTCAGCCCGGTCGTATTGGGCGGCGGCGGAAGCGTCTTGGCATCTTCGGTGCGCACCCAGCCATGGCTCGAGGAAAGATCGGTCATGGCCTATCTCTCCACCAGGCGCACGCGCGCATTGTACCAATTCATGAAACCCGAGGTCAGAAGGCTGATGGACAGATAGACGAACATCCAGATGATCACGATCTCGACCGCCCGGCCTGATTGATTCATGACGACGCCACCCATGGCGACGAGGTCGGGATAGCCAATCGCGACGGCGAGCGAGGAGTTCTTGGTCAGGTTGAGATACTGGCTGGTCAAAGGCGGAATGATCACGCGCAGTGCCTGCGGGATGACCACCAGTCTCAAGGTCGGTCGCGCTCTTAAGCCCAGGGCATGAGCCGCTTCGGTCTGGCCGTGACTGACCGCCATTATGCCCGCGCGGACAATCTCTGCGATGAACGACGCGGTATAGATCGACAGCGCCAGAAGCAGCGCAATCAGCTCTGGCAGCACTGTCGTGCCGCCGACGAAATTGAACCCCTTGAGTTCGGGATATTCGAAGGTCACCGGAGCGCCGGCAAGCAGGAAAGCGATGAGCGGCAGCCCGATGATGGCAGCGAGTCCGGCCCAGAGGCTCGGGAACTGCTCGCCGGTGCGCTCCTGCCTCAGGCGCGCCCAGCGCGCGACCGCGAAGGCGCCGATGCAGCCGGCTACCAAAGCAAGTCCGACAAAGCCTGCTCCACTGCTCCAGATCGGCTTGGGAATGACGAGGCCACGATTGCTGAGAAAAGCCAGATCGAAAAAGTTGATCCCCTGCCTCGGTCCGGGCAACGGCTTGAGAACCGCCGCGTACCAGAAGAACATCTGTAACAGCAGAGGTATATTGCGGATGAGCTCGACATAACCAGTCGCGATCTTGGCGATCACCCAGTTCGACGACAGGCGCATGATGCCGATGATAAAACCGAGGATGGTCGCCAGAATGATGCCAAGGCCCGCGATGATCAGCGTATTGAGCAGGCCGATAATGATGGCATCGATATAAAGTGAGGCCCGAGAATAGGTGAGCGGCGTCTGGATGATATCGAACCCGGCAGTGCCCCAGAGGAAGCCGAAATTGACGTTCTTGTTCAGCTTCGCCAGATTGACGGACGTATTGTGGTAGATCTCGTAGCCGATCCAGGCCAGGAGCAGCACAAAGACGATCTGCGCCACACGCGAGCGCACTTTCGGATCGTTGAAGAACGAAACGCGCTGCGGGCGCGCCTCATCGATGACTGCTGTCATCCCTTCACCCCTTCCCCACCCACTTGGCAACCGTCACTTTACGTGATCTCGTTGTGCAGGAAACAAGGAAGCCCGGTTGTTGTTCCGGGCTTCCTGTTATCGATCAGCGAATTGGCGGTGCGTATTGCAGGCCGCCCTTGTTCCACAGCGCGTTTTTCCCGCGCGCGATCTTGAGCTGGGTGCCTTCACCCAGATTACGGTCGAAGATTTCGCCGTAATTGCCGACATGCTTCACGATCTGCGCGGCCCATTCATTGGTGAGGCCGATGCCGGTGCCGAAGTCACCTTCCTTGCCGACAAAACGCGCTACTTCCGGATTGGCCGAATTCTTCATCTCTTCGATATTCTTGGAGGTGATGCCCAGTTCCTCGGCATTGATGAGCGCATAGTAGGTCCACTTCACGACATTGAACCATGCATCGTCGCCTTGGCGAACCAGCGGCCCGAGCGGTTCCTTGGAAATGATCTCCGGCAGGACGACGTGGTCATCCGGGTTGGCGAGCTTGAGGCGCTGGGCGTAGATGCCGGACTGGTCGGTCGTATAGACGTCGCAGCGTCCGTCCTGATAGGCCTTGAGCACTTCCTCCTCCTTTTCGAAGGCCACGACCTGATAGGTCATGTTGTTGGCCTTGAAATAGTCGGCGAGGTTGAGTTCGGTCGTTGTGCCCGTCTGGGTGCAGACGGAAGCGCCATTGAGCTTGAGCGCGCTGTTCACGCCGAGCGACTTCTTCACCAGGAAGCCCTGGCCGTCATAATACATGACGCCTGCGAATTTCAGACCGAGCGAGGTGTCGCGGCTCATCGTCCACGTCGTGTTGCGCGACAGGACGTCGACTTCGCCGGATTGCAGCGCGGTGAAGCGCTCCTTGGCCGAAAGCGGCGTGAATTTCACCTTGGTCGGGTCGTTGAAGATAGCCGCGGCAAGCGCCCGGCAGAAATCGACGTCGAGGCCGGTCCAGTTGTTCTGTTCATCCGGGAAACCGAAGCCGATGAGGCTCGTATTGCTGCCGCACTGGATAAATCCTTTGGCCTTGACGTCATCAAGCGTTCCGGCAGAAGCCGCCGAAACCGCAGCGACGCTGAGGCCAACACCCAAAGCCAGTGATAAAAGTGTGCTTTTCATAGTTGATCCTTCTCTGAACATGCTGCCGCCCTGAATTTATATCTCTTGAGGAGATCGCATCGTCCTTGCTGGACGTGATTATATAAGCCCCGAGCGGTCTGCCTATTCTATTTTAGTTACTCCCTCGAGAACCGGCATCCGCCTGTCCTCTTGAAGTTAGAGAAGCCGAGAAACGAGGCTGGGTCAAGCGCTTACCGATTGGTCGAGAAATGCGAGAGCCGAGAGAGGATCGGCGACGGTCGGCACATTGGGCTTCAGGGGCCGCCCGATCATGATCACAGCAACGCCTGTCATGCGGGCGGCGACAAGCTTGGCGTGAGTCTCCTGGCCGCCGGAATTCTTGGTCACCAGATGCGAAATCGAATGGTCCGACAGGACACGTAACTCCTCATCGAGGCTGAAGGGCGGCCGGGCCAGGTGGATTTGCCAATTGGCGGTTATCTCCATGTCCACGGCTTCGATCATGCGAGCGATGCCGGTGATGTCGCTACGCGCGAAATAAGGCCCCACCTCCTTGCGGCCAATGGTCAGCAGCACACGGGCGGCCGGCGGGATTGCGCTGACGGCAGCGATGTTGTCCGCAACTTCGACCCACCGGTCGGCCGGCTCGGGCGCCCAGGCCGGACGCTCCAGCCGCAGCAACGGCAGGCCCGAGCGCTCCGCTGCTTCCTTGGCGTAATTCGAAATCACCACTGCGAATGGATGAGTCGCATCGACCAAGACATCAAACCGTTCCGCTGCCATATAACGGCAAAGACCCTCGACTCCGCCAAATCCGCCACTGCGCGTCTCACCCGCCCTCTCACTTGGGCTTTGCGTGACACCGGCGAGCGACGTCACGGGATCGTACCCCGCTTCAGACAGAAGGCCGGCGAGTGCCCGGCCTTCTGCCGTACCGCCAAGGATCAGCACCCTGCGCCTGGTGTGTGAAACCGGAGTCGGACCGGTCCCTGAAACGGTCGGGCTTGTCGTGCCTGGAGTTGCCATAAGCTGATTGTATTATCCCGGATTTCAGGCAAACAACACCCGATGGACAAGCAACCGAATAGCCCGAGGGAACGCGCGGCCGCACAAACCGGTTTTGCGCGTCTCGATGGCGAGCCCTTTCCGGCTTTCGAGGCCGGCTGGGTCTGGCTGGTGGGCGCCGGTCCCGGCGCTCCGGGCCTCATGTCACTTCTGTGCTATCATGCGCTGCAATCGAGCGACGTCGTCGTCTATGATGCCCTCGTCAATCCAGGCATCCTGAATTGGGTGCGCCCCGGCACGGAACTCGAATATGCCGGCAAGCGTGGCGGCAAACCCTCGGCCCAGCAGCGTGATATCTCGCTCCGGCTGATTGAACTGGCCCAGGCTGGCAAGCGGGTCCTGCGCCTCAAGGGTGGCGATCCTTTCATGTTCGGTCGCGGCGGCGAGGAATGCCAGCATCTGGTCAAGGCCGGCATTCCTTTCCGCATCGTCCCCGGCATCACTGCCGGCATCGGCGGGCTTGCCTATGCGGGACTCCCCTCCACCCACCGCGACACCAATCATTCGGTTATCTTCCTGACCGGCCATGATGCGTCGGGCAAGATGCCGGCCAATGTGAACTGGCAGGCGATCGCCACGGCCTCTCCCGTCATCGTGATGTATATGGCGGTGAAGAATCTGCGCGAGATCGCCAAAGCCCTCATTGCCGGTGGCCGTGCCCCCTCCGATCCGGTGACGATCATCTCCAATGCGACGCTGCCACAGCAATCCGTCGCGCAAACCACCTTGGGTGAAGCGAAAGCATTCCTGGATCACGACGAATTCGCCACACCGGCGATCGTTGTCCTGGGCCGAATCGTCGAATGGCGCTCCATTCTCGACTGGTATCGGGGCCCGCTTCGGGAGAATCCGATTGGCTGACGGGCTCGTCATCGCGGCACCCGCCTCGGGCAGTGGCAAGACCCTTGTGACACTGGCGCTGTTGCGTGCGCTGGCCCGCAAGGGTATCGCCGTCGCTTCGGCGAAGATCGGTCCTGATTATATCGATCCCAAATTCCATGAGGCGGCAACGGGACGTCCCTGCTTCAATCTCGATGCCTGGGCCATGAGCCCCTCCCTCATTGCATCCCTTGCCGCCGAGACCGGCAGTGATGCGGAATTCACCCTCATCGAGGGCGTCATGGGGCTTTTCGACGGACCGGAATCGGGGCGCGGCTCGACCGCTGATCTCGCCGAGGATCTGGCGCTGCCTGTTATCCTGATCATCGATTGCAGCCATCAGGCGCAATCGATTGCAGCCCTTGTGGCGGGCTTCAGGACCTATCTTGCCCCCTCCGATGTCGCCGTGCTCGGCGCCATTCCGCGCAATACCGCGCTGACCTTGCCGAGCCGTCATCTGGGCCTCGTCCAGGCAAGCGAGCACGGCGATTTGCTCGGATTTCTCGATCGAGCGGTTGGCTGTGTCGCCTCACATGTCGACATCGACGGGCTGCTGAGACTCGCGAAGCCCTTGCCGAAGGCTTCGGCGCAACCAGCCTTGCCGCCGCTCGGGCAGCGCATGGCGATCGCGCGTGACGAGGCCTTCGCCTTCCTCTATCCGCATCTCCTCTCCGGCTGGCGCCGACGGGGAGCGGACTTGTCCTTCTTCTCACCGCTCGCCAATGAGGCGCCCGCGCCAGATGCCGATGCGATCTATCTTCCGGGCGGCTATCCCGAGCTTCACGCTGAGCGGCTGAGCCATGCCGATGGATTCCGCGCCGGCCTGCGCGGTGCGGCTGATAAGGGCCGGCTGATCTATGGCGAGTGCGGCGGCTATATGGTGCTGGGCCGCTCGCTGATCGATGCCGAGGGGAAAGAACATCCCATGAGTGGCCTGCTGCCGGTCACCACGAGCTTTGCCCGG
>VAZZ01000346.1 GCA_005884715.1 Alphaproteobacteria bacterium
TGGCGGGCGCTGGCACAAGGCCAATCTCTATGAAATGGATCTTCTGCAGCCGGGCCATGAAGTCAAGGGCCCCGCCATCATCGAACACCCTGCCACGACGCTCGTCGTCCACCCGCAAGACCGGGTGACCATCGATGAGTGGACACTTCTCCATTATAGCCACGCTTAGGAGGCGACTTTCATGTTGAACCGGCCGGCCTCATCTGCGCGTTTACGCGAAAGGCTTCTCGACTCCGAACGGCTGATGGCGGAGACGGGCTGCTATGACGGCATCACCCAGCTCACCTTGCGTGCCCGCGATCCGCTCAAATTCGAGACGCTGCATACCAAGCTCAGGGCCTACTGCGTATCGGCGCGCGAAATGGCGCGGCGCATATCCGCTTCGCCGGGTGTTCGCGAAGTGGGTGAGATGGTGGTCGCGATCTATACGCCCGAAGGCGATGCCATAGCGCTTTCCAACGGCATCATGGTGCATGTCCACACAATGAGCCGTTTCATCAAATGGATGATCCGCAACGGCTATGAGGACAATCCCGCCATTCGCGACGGCGACATCTTCGCCAATAATGACGCCTTCATCGGCACCGTGCAGGTGCCGGATGTCATGGATGTCGTGCCGATCTTTCATCAGGGGACGCTCGTCGGCTGGGCCGGCGCCGTCTGCCACGAACTCGAATCGGGCGGCATCACGCCGGGCGGCGATGTCTGCCTGGCGCAGGAGCGTTTCACGGAGGGGCTGTTCGTCTGCGCCGAGAAGGTCGGTGAAAATGACGAATTGCGGCGCGACTACGTCATTCGCTGCGAGCGCAATCTGCGCATGCCGATCTATTGGGTGCTCGACGAGAAGGCCAAGGTCGCCTCCTGCATCGACATGCGCGAGAGCGTCAAGGGCCTTATCGAGGAAGTCGGCCTCGATTACTGGATGCAAATCTCCAAGGAGTTCATCGAGGAAGGAAGGCGGGCACAGCTTGCCCGCACGCGCCAGCTCACCGTGCCCGGAAAATATCGCGGCCATACCTTCTACGGCCATGTGACCGAGGGCAAGCCAGGCTTCCAGCCGCTTGGCGATCCGAACTGGCTCTATAATATTCCGATCGAAATGGAGATCACCACGGACGGCAAGATCACCATGGATTTCGAGGGCACCCAGCCCTGGGGCTATCACTCGATGAACTGCACGCCCGCCGGCATGGATGGCGGCATGTTCGTGACGCTGACCCAGCACATGAATTTCGAGGGGCTCGTCAATGACGGCGCCTGGATGGCGACCGAGCTCAAGCTGCCGCTGGGAACATGGACCAATCCCGACAATGAGATGGTGGCGACGGCGACATCCTGGGCGTTGCTGCTCCCCGCCTATGGCGTGTTCCAGCGCCTGTTGTCGCGCGGCTTCCTCGCCCGCGGCTTCGTCGAGGAGGTATTCGTCGGCCAGGTCAACAGCCCGATGATCGAGATGGGCGGTGAAAGCCAGTATGGGACGCCGTTCGGCATGGCGCATTTCGAATGTGCGGCGGCGGGCTCCGGCGCGCTCGCGATCAAGGATGGTCTCGATACCGCCTATGTCGGCTGGGATCCGGAATCAGATATGGGAAATATCGAGATATGGGAACAGAGCATGCCGATGGTTTATATCGGCCGCTCCATCGTCGCCAATTCAGGCGGGGCCGGCAAATATCGTGGCGGCTGTTCCTTCGTCTCGACCTGGCTCATCAACAAGACCTCGCATCTGCGACTTCACACTTCGGAACATTCCTCGCGTG
>VAZZ01000044.1:0-9277 GCA_005884715.1 Alphaproteobacteria bacterium
AGTTCATCGAGATAAAGCCCGGTCGTCTCGCAGTCATGCACATCGCGCAGCCTCGTCCCGGCAAGACGGACGCGATAGCGCTCGCCCGGCATCTCAACTTCGATCAGGCTGATATTGGGCAGGAGGCGTGGAATGTGGGCCGGGCTGATATCGCGCTTGTCCGGCATCGGGCGGCCCGCCGCCTTGAGGAGCCAATATTCATAGAGCTGACGATGTTCAGGGATGATCAGCTGCGCCTTGAAGGCCGCATTTCCCTGTCCCTTCGCCATGTCCCGTCGCTCCGAATCGCCAGCCCCGGCGCCGTCAATCCTTATGAATCCGGCTGGGATGCGCCGCAAGAGTCCAAAAGCGGAACCAGAGCAAATCCCGCCAAAGTTGAAGACTTTGGCGATAAGGATTTGCTCCAACATTCTGATTTGGCGCGAATCCTTTTCGGCGAGGTGATTCCACATCGCCGGGAAGCGCGCTAAACATCACGATGACTTTGGATCTCTTCAATCCCAAGTCATGAACGTGATAGTTTCCAATAAGTTAGAAGAGATTTCCTGCGAAAAACGGTCCCCACTTTTTCGCATCCGCCTTTGGAGGAGTGACGAACCGTTCAGGGGCGGTTCTGTCCAAGCCCAATTTTCTTGGCAAGGCTAGAGCGTGCCTCGGCGTAGGTGGGCGCCACCATCGGATAATCGTGCGGCAGGCCCCATTTCTCGCGATACTGTTCGGGGGAGAGATCATAGTGCGTCCGCAAATGGCGCTTCAGCGACTTGAACTTCTTTCCATCCTCGAGGCAGATGATGTGGTCGGGCGTGATCGACTTGCGCACCGGCACAGCCGGTTTCAATTCAACCGCGTCCGGCGGTTTGGCCTCGCCTGCACCATGGGTTGCGCTGACAAGAGACTGGTAGATGTTCGCAATGAGCTTTGGCAGATCCGCCTGGGCGACCGTGTTGTTGCCCACATAGGCCGCCACGATATCTGCCGTCAGTTCGACGAGATTGCCTTTTTCCTGCATAGCGAGCTGTTGCCCCCCGGTTAGGACGCGTTTTTTATTTCATCTATTGCAAAGCGAATCAATAGACCGGCGGAATACTAGTCTAGGAGGCAACGGTGCGGGCATAAGGTCCGGTGCCCATGACGGCCCAATCCCAATAAGTGAGCAGTACGCGCGCCTTGTTGAAGGAGAGCGTCTCGAACATGGCCTTCAATGCCGCGGCATCGGGATGCTTGTCGATGATGCCGGCGAACTTGGCCCGTGTCAGGCCGGCAGCCTTCAGCGCCACTGTCAGGGCTTCGCCACCTGCATCATCGGCGATCCTGGCCCCCGTCGCCTCACTCACATGGATGAGCCTGGAAAAGATCTGGCCGGCTTCTTGCGGGGAAGCATGCTCGAGCTTCGAAAGCAGCGACAGATCGGCATATTTCTGATCCGTCCCCTGAGCCTCCATGTTCATGGTGAGGATCCTGGTGATGGTCTCCGAATCGGTGAGGAAGCGCGACAGCACATAGCGGCGCAGTTCCGAGGGCAGGTGCCAGAAGAGCTGGAAGGCGATCGGCGGGGGCGTATCCTGGCGGGTCACCAGCGGCGCCTGGAGCACAGGATGATCGGCGGCGAAGTAGCTCAGACGCCAGATCGATTCGATCGAAAACGACGCTCCCTGATTGCGCACGAGATTGAGGAGCGTTTCGACATGGTTCGACTGGATGAGCGCCACCGAAAGGGCCGGCGAGATGAGGCGCCGGCGCGCAATCAGCTTGAGGCTCGCCGGATTTCTCGTATTGGCGACCGCGATGAGATCGCTGTCGTGCACCGACATTGCGTTCTCGAGCAGCGGTCCAGACACTTCAATGCGCGGATCGTTGATGAGACGGCGGACCAGCATCTCCGATGGCGCTTCCATCATGCAGGTGCGGCTGGCAAGGCGTCGCAGGCTCTTGAGCGGCATGCGTGGAATGAGGCGCAGCAGCGTATCGTTGGCGAGAGCACGTTCCTGCGGCAGGGATCCCGATGTCGGCATCGCCATGATGTCGAGCAGCGCATGCGCCTGCTCGCCGGCTCCGGCATCTTCAGGCTGCGCTTTCTCGAGAACCCGGCGTTCGACGAAGGCGGCATCACCTGGCCGGACCGCAAAGGTCCGGTTTTTGGGCTGCGCGCCAGCCGATGCTGGCTGGGCTTCGACTGGCACAACGGTGGCGATCTCCGCTGCGGCGGGGGTTTGCGCAATTGTTTCGGGCTCGCGCGGCGGGGCGTCTGTCGCCTGAATTATTTCGCCCAGGCCGAGGTGGGAGGACGCCCGCGGCGGCGCCTCGATGCTTTCGCCGACAGGTTCAGCAGAGCTGACTGCCGGCGCTTCGTCCGGCAACGTCGCCGGGGCCGGGGACTGATGAGCGCCGCTCAATTTCAGCTTGAGCGAATGGAACGACTCCGCCGTGAAAACGCGGCGCTCGGGCAGTCCATTCTCAGGCTGCACGATCGACATGCCGGGCCATGGTCTCCTTGTCGGGCCGCCATTAAGGACGGCCAAGCCTCTAAATCTGCTTAAGTCCTTGGAAAAAGCGATCGAGAAACTATTTACCAATCACGTAATGATTAATGGATGGTTACCAGGTTACGGTCCCCTTATCCTCGCCAGCAAACGCCCCAGAGTCCCAAATCCACCACGCTCCATCCCGAAGAGACGAAATAAATGACCAGACACGAAATGATCGCTCCGCCGCGTGCGGAGAAGCGGGCGCATGCCGATACACGGCATGGCGTGACGAGGCTCGATGACTATGCCTGGCTCAAGGCCGAGAACTGGCAGAGCGTGATGCAGGATTCTTCTGTCCTGCCTCATGATATCCGCCAATATCTCGAGGCCGAGAACGCCTATACCGAGCGCCAGATGGCCGGCACGAAGGACCTGCAGGACCAGCTATTCGCCGAAATGAGGGGCCGCATCAAGGAAGACGACTCCAGTGTTCCCGCACCCGATGGCGCTTACGCCTATTATTCAAGTTACGTCGCCGGCGCCGAGCATCCGCGCTATTGCCGCAAGGCCCGCGACCTATCAGGGCCAGAGCAGATCCTCATCGACGGCACCCTGGAGGCCGGCTCGAAGCCGTTCTTTGATTTCGGCGGCTTCTCCATCTCTCCCGATCACCGCCTCCTCGCCTGGTCGTCCGACGACAAGGGCTCGGAGTTCTTCCGCATCCGCATCCGAGATCTCACGGCGGGTGAAGACCTCGCCGATGAGATAGACAATACCGCCGGCGGCACCAGCTGGGCCGCCGATGGCAAGAGCTTCCTCTATACGCAGCAGGACGAGCATCATCGCCCGCTCAAGATATACCGCCATGTGCTGGGCACCGAAGCCAGCGCCGATCAACTTGTCTATGAAGAGCAGGATTCAGGTTTCTTCTCAGGGGTAGGCAAGACACAATCCGAGCACTTCTTCATCATCGACACGCATGACCACGAGACCTCGGAAGTCTATCTGATCGACACAGCGACGCCGCAAGCACGACCGCGGCTGATCGCCAAGCGCCAGAGCGGTGTCGAGTATGACGTCGAGCATTGGGAAGATGAGCTCGTCATCCGCACCAATGCCGATGGCGCCGAAGACTTCAAGATCGTCACGGCTCCCATCGACGCGCCGGGCCGCGAGAACTGGCGCGACCTCATCGCGCACCGTCCCGGCTGCCTGGTGCTCGGCATCATCGCGCTCAAATCCTGGCTGATAAGGCTCGAGCGCGAGAACGGCCTGCCGCGCATCGTCGTGCGCGAGATTAAGACGGGCCTCGAACATGAAATCGCCTTTGCCGAAGAGGCCTATGCGCTGGGCTTCGGCCAGATGCGCGAATATGACACCGACATACTGCGCTTCAGCTATTCGTCGATGACGACGCCAGCCGAGATCTATGACTACGACATGCGCCGACGCACAAGGATCTTGCGCAAGCGCCAGGAGGTGCCGTCCGGCCATGATCGCGCGGAATACGTCACTCGCCGTATCCAGGCGCCGGCGCATGATGGCGAGACCGTGCCGGTTACATTGCTCTACCGCAAGGACACGCCGCTCGATGGTTCGGCACCTCTTTGGCTCTATGGCTATGGGTCCTACGGCATTACCATTCCGGCGGGATTCAACACCAATATCCTGTCGCTCGTTGATCGCGGCTTCATCTATGCCATCGCCCATATCCGCGGCGGACAGGACAAAGGTTATCGCTGGTATACTGAGGGCAAGCGCGAGAAGAAGCAGAACACCTTCCGCGATTTCGTCGCAGCGGCGCGCTATCTGATCGAGGCAGGTTATACGCGCAAGGGCGAGATCGTGGCGCAGGGCGGATCCGCCGGCGGCATGCTGATGGGCGCCGTCGCCAATATGGCGCCGGAGCTGTTCAAGGCAATCATCGCCGAAGTGCCCTTCGTCGATGTGCTGACGACCATGCTGGACGACACGCTGCCCCTGACGCCGGCCGAATGGACGGAATGGGGCAATCCGATTGCCAGCAAGGAATTCTACGACATCATCGCCGCCTACTCGCCCTATGACAATGTCGGGGAGATCGCCTATCCCCACATATTGGCGGTTGGCGGTCTCACCGATCCCCGGGTCACCTACTGGGAGCCGGCGAAATGGGTGGCGCGCCTGCGCGAGCGCAAGTGCGACCAGAATCTTCTGCTGCTCAAGACGCAAATGGAAGAAGGCCATGGCGGGGCCTCCGGACGTTTCGACCGGCTCAAGGAGGTGGCGCTGGTCTATGCCTTCGGGCTGATGGTGGCGAGGGGTATCTAGCGGAAATTCACGACGCAGCCCGCAAAGTCTTCGATGAAGCGTTGAGGCGCACCAGGAACCGCCGGCACCAGGCCGCGGCACTCTCCTGTTCGATCCGGTCCATCAGACTTCGCCAGCGCGCCTTACGCTCCTCCTTCGGCATGCTGAGGCCCTGATGGATCGCTTCGGCGATGCCACCCGGATCATAGGGGTTGACGATGAGCGCGGCATCGAGACTGGCCGCAGCACCGGCAAAGCGCGACAGCACGAGGACACCTGGATCCGCCTCATCTTGCGCGGCAACATATTCCATCGCCACCAGATTCATGCCGTCGCGCAAGGGTGTCACCAGACCGATCGCGGCCATACGGAAGAAACCGGCCAGCATCTTGCGCGACAGGCCATGCGTCATGTAGCGCAGCGGCACCCAATCGAACTCGGCATATTTGCCGTTGATCTTGCCGGTGAGGCGATCGAGAGTGCGCTTCAAATCGCGATATTCGCTCACATCTTCGCGCGAACGCGGCGCCACCTGCAGGTAACTGATCTTTTCGCGATATTCCGCATGAGTCTCGAGCAAATCCGAATAGGCCTCGAAACGCTGCGGCAAGCCCTTGGAATAATCGAGGCGATCGGCGCCGATGATGAGCCGGCGGCCGACGAGACTTTCCTTGAGGCGCTGCGATTCGGCCGTCATGCGCGATGTCTTCGCCATGCGGGCGAAGGCCTGTGCGTCTATGCCGACCGGCAATGTCACCGCGGCGGCAATCGCATGAGTGCGCTGGTCGACGGGCAGCAGATTGCGGGCGCAGCCGAGAAAATTGTCGCGGTCTTCGCTGGTTTGGAAGCCTATGACATCATAGACTGCGAGATCGGCTGCGAGCTCGCCGGCCGGCGGCAGGATGTCGAAGACCGACTGCGGCGGGAAGGGGATATGCAGGAAGAATCCTATTGGCACCTCAATGCCCTGCCAGCGCAACCAACGGCCGAGCGGGATCAAGTGATAGTCATGCACCCAGACGACGTCGCCAGGCTTCAGAAACGGGGCCAGCGCTTCGGCGAATTTCCGGTTGGTGGCGCGATAGCCCTTATATTCCTCGCGTGAATAGGCGACGAGTCCGGTGCGGTAATGAAAGAGCGGCCACAGGCTGCGATTGGAGAAACCAGCATAATAATCGCGATAGTCCTCCTCGCTCAGATCGATGGTGGCGAATGTGATCGAGCCGCGCGTTGCAAAGTACGGCTTCGATGACGTCGATGCCGAACGCTTGCCCGACCAGCCCAACCACAACACCTCGCCCTTCAATGCTTCTTCGAGGACGACGGCAAGACCGCCCGCCTGCTGCTCGCGCTTTGCCCGTGCCGGCACGCGATTGGAGACGATCACGACACGCGCCATAAGCCCTCCTCCCAGGTGCGGCTCAACTTCCTGGCGCAGTGGATGATGCCCACCATCGAATAGGTCTGCGGGAAATTGCCCCACAGCTCCCCGGTTCCCGGCACCGCGTCTTCGGAAAGGATGCCGACATGGTTGCGCAGCGCCAGGACGCGCGCGAACAGCGCCATGGCCTCGTCGTGACGTCCGCAATTGGCGAGAGTCTCGATGTACCAGAAGGTGCAGACCAGGAACGCGGTCTCCGGCATGCCGAAATCGTCGGCCTCGGCATAGCGCATCATCAGGCCGTCGACGAGCAGGTGTTTCTCGATGGCGGCCAGCGTCTTCTGGAAGCGGGGATCGTCATAGCCGATGATGCCTAGCTCCGGCATCAGAAGAAGGGCGGCATCATGCTCGCTGCCGCCGAGACTGCCGCTGAAATATTCGCCGGCTTCGTTCCAGGCTCCCCAGCCTGTCGAGTGCCGCCCAGCACATCACCGCGGAGAAAGTATGAGCCCGGGTGCGATGGCGATATTCCCAGATGCCGGCATCGGCTTCGAGCGAGGTCGCCTTGGCCATCATGCCGATCGGCTTCAGTTGGTGATAAAGGGCGCGATCGCCCGGGCGCGGCAAGCGCATGTCCCAGAACATCTGCGCCGCGGCAAGGATGACAGAGCCATAGATATCGTTCTGGCGCTGATTCGATGCCCCATTGCCGACACGCACCGGACCCATGCCGCGAAAACCCTTGAGGGCTGCGGCTTCATATTCCTCGAGCGGCGCACCAGGTACGATCGGATAGAGCGGCGCCAGGAATTGCACGTTGGAGGAGATCACCGAATTGATGAGATAGGTGAAGAAGTTTTCCATCGTCGTCGTGGCGCCGAGCCGGTTCAGCGACATCACGGTGAAATAGGCATCTCAAAGCTGCACAGCTTGAGCGTGATGGCCGCGCGAATGACCGGCTCCTGCCAGTCGAAGGGGACGGCCAGGTCGCGCACCCAATCGTTCCAGTAGCCCGTCGTCTCCTCCAGATAGTCGCGGGCAATGCGATCGACACGCGCCGGCAAGGGCTCATCGCTGCCGATGAAAAGATGCACCGGCCGGTCGAGCAGGAAGAAGGCCTCATCCCGCAGATAGGCAAGCGGCATATCGGTCGTAATTCTTATCGTCGAAGTGCCGGCGGTATATCTCAGATAGTTGCTGCCCACCGAAACCACGGGCTTTGTCGCGCCATAGTCGAAAGTCGGACGGGCCCGCACCTTCACGTGGCAGCGCCCGTCAGCCGGCTCGATGCGGCGCATGATGATGGGCGGGCGGAACAATTCGCCCTGCAGCTTGTAGCGCGGCGCCCAGTCGAGCACGCGTATACTGCCGCCCTCGCCCGTCAACACGGTCTCGAGTATGGCGGTATTGCGCAGGTAGGCCTGATGTGCCGTCTTCTGGTCGCGCAGCACGACATCCATGAACCCGCTTTCGGGATCGGGGCCGTTCACCAGAGCGTTGAACAGTGGGTCGCCATCGAGGCGGGGAAAACAGAACCACACGTGACGCGCTTCGGCATCGATGAGGCTTGCAACAGCGCAGTTGCCGATCACCCCCATATCCATTTGCCTCATGCCGCGGCGTCTCCTTGTGTCTTGATCTCGCGGGCGAGCCAGGCGCGGACGTTCCGCGGCTCGCCACCGAATGCTTCATCTACCCGCAGCTCAACTCCTCCCATCGCCGCAACGGCAGCGAAGCCGTCTTCATCGGTGAAGTCGTCTCCAGCAAAAACCGGTACGCGCCTGCGAAAGGGCTCCTCCGACATCAGAGCGGTGATCGCCTTGCCCTTGCTCATCGTCATGAGCTTGAGCTCGAAGGCCATCTTGGCCGGCAGGATCTCAAATCCGCCGGAGGTTTCGCCGGACAATACGGTGAGAAGGTTGAAGGCATCATGCTCGGCTTCCGGGGCGCGGCGATAATGCAAGGTGATGCTGTAGACCTTGCGTTCGACCTCGGTATGGGGATGATTGGCGGTGAATTGGGCAAGTCGCGCCTGCCAGGATTCGGGCCAGACGGCCTGCGGCTGATAGACGGGCGTTCCCCGCCGCTTCACCACAGCCCCGTGTTCGGCGATGATGTCAAGATCGGCCGGGGCCAGATAGGAGACGAGATCGCTCAATGGCCTGCCGCTTACAATGGCAACGGCGCCGCCCAGGAAAATCTGCAGCCGCATGAGCAGTGCCGGCAGATCGCGAGGAACAGTGATGGCGGAGGGTGACTCGGCGATATCGATCAGCGTACCGTCAAAATCGAGGAAGAGCGCGTGGCGCAGCGTCAGGCGGGGCGGAAAGGCCCGCGCTTCAGACGATCGCTTGGATGGGGATTGGGTCACCATTGCGGCAGATTTGACATTTTGGGACGATTGGCGTTGTTAACGTGCTCTTGCGCAAACTCTCGAAGCGATGAAAAGTTCCCATGACCCAAGCCGCTCGTAAAGCCCATGGCCCGACACCTCTCGCCGAATTCAACTGGGAGGATCCGCTCGACCTCGAAAGCCAGCTCAGCGAGGATGAGCGCATGATCCGCGATACGGCGCGCGCTTTCTGCGCCGACAAGCTGCAGCCGCGGGTGCTGAAGGCGTTCCGCGAAGAGCGCTTCGATCGCGAGATCATGAACGAACTAGGTGAAGTCGGTTTCCTCGGCATGATGAATTCGGAAGCCTATGGCGGTTCGGCCCTGGGCTATGTCGCCTATGGCTTGGTGGCGCGTGAAGTGGAACGCGTCGATTCGGGCTATCGCTCGGCAATGAGCGTGCAGAACTCCCTGGTCATGCATCCGATCGAGGCCTATGGCTCGGAAGCGCAGCGCAAGAGATACCTGCCCAAACTCGCGACAGGTGAATGGATCGGCTGCTTCGGGCTGACCGAGCCTGATGCCGGCTCCGATCCCGGCGGCATGAAGACCAGGGCCAAGCGGGTCAATGGCGGCTTCGTGCTCAATGGCACGAAAATGTGGATCACCAATTCGCCGATCGCCGACGTCGCAGTGGTGTGGGCCAAGCTCGAGGATGAAGGCATTCACGGTTTCCTGGTCGAGCGCGCCAGCAAGGGCTTCTCGACGCCCAAGATCGAGGGCAAGGTTTCCTTGCGCGCTTCGGTGACGG
>VAZZ01000044.1:9389-11365 GCA_005884715.1 Alphaproteobacteria bacterium
CGCTCGCCGCCAACCAGTTGGTGCAGAAGAAGCTCGCCGACATGCAGACGGAAATTGCGCTCGGACTGCATGGCGCCCTGGCGCTTGGCCGGGCGCTCGAGCGTGGTGTTGCCGCACCGCCGGCGATATCGATGATGAAACGCAATAATTGCGGCAAGGCTCTCGCCATCGCGCGCGAGGCGCGCGACATGCATGGCGGCAACGGCATATCGGACGAATTCCACGTCATCCGCCACATGGTCAATCTCGAAACGGTCAACACCTATGAGGGCACGCATGACGTGCATGCGCTGATCCTCGGGCGTGCGCAGACGGGTCTGCAGGCCTTTCTGCCATGAACGAGGTGGTTATTGCGCGCGAAGATCCGCGCGCGCCGGACGTGACGAAACTGATCTGCGATCTCGATCAGATGTTCCATCGCCTCTACCCGGCCGAAAGCAATCATCTCGTCGATATCGAGACGCTCGCCGCACCCGACATCCATTTCTTCGTGGCGCGGCGCATGCCCGCCTTTTTGCATCCCGCGCGAGGCGACGCTTTGGGCTGCGGCGCTCTCTGGCATCGCGACCCGGCCTATGGCGAGATCAAGCGCATCTATGTCCGCCCCGAGGCGCGCGGCCTCAAACTGTCGAAGCTCATCATGGCCAGGCTCGAGCAAGATGCCCGCGAGCACGGGCTCAAGGCGATGAAGCTGGAGACCGGCACGCTGCAACCGGAGGCGCTCGGACTATTCGCCAAATGGGGCTTTAGGCGCTGCGAGCCCTATGCCGATTATCCGACCGATGACCCTTATTCCGTCTTCATGGAGAAGACGGTGGGATGAAGGTCGCCATCGACCACAAAGTCTAATCCAGGGGAATGAGATGGGGCGGCTGAAATCTGTCCTGGGCGCAGAGCTGCCGAAGCGACGCACCAGCCTGCTGCGCATATTGGGGCCGGGGCTGGTCACCGGTGCAGCCGACGACGATCCGAGCGGCATTGCCACCTACAGCCAGGTCGGAGCGCAATTCGGCTATGCCCTTGGCTGGACCATGCTGTTCAGCTACCCGCTGATGACAGCGATCCAGGGAATTAGCGCCGGTATCGGCGCTGTAACCGGGCAAGGGATCGCGCAGAACCTGCGGCGGCACTATCCGCCCTGGATGCTGCGCCTTGCGGTTTCGCTGCTGTTTATCGCCAACTTCATCAATATTGGCACCGATCTCGCGGCCATGGGTGCTGCCCTGCAATTGCTCATTGACGGCTCGCATCTGATTTATGCAGCCGCATTCGGCGTCCTTTGCGCCTCACTCGAAATCTTCATCAGCTATCGGCGCTATGTAACTGTCCTGAAGTGGCTGACTGTTTCCCTATTTGCCTATGTCGCCGTCGTGCTGGCGGTGAAGGTGCCTTGGGCCGTTGCGCTCGAGGGCGCACTGATCCCGCAGTTTGCCTTTGACAGCGACCACGCGATGGCCCTGGTGGCGGTGTTGGGCACGACGATCAGTCCTTACCTGTTCTTCTGGCAGGCGGGAGAGGAGGTGGAGGAGTTGCATCGTCGGCATCTTAAGCGGCTGGCTAAGCGTCCACGCAGAGCGCGCGCCGAACTGGCCCGCATTCGCATCGACACGCTCGTCGGAATGGGGTTCTCCAATCTCATCGCTCTCTTCATCATCTTCGCCACTGCCGCCACTCTCCACGCCAAGGGAATCACGCAGATCGATACCTCAGCCCAGGCAGCAGAGGCGCTCCGGCCGATTGCTGGTGAATTTGCATTCGCCGTTTTTGCCGTTGGGATCATCGGCACGGGCCTGCTCGCCGTCCCGGTGCTTGCGGGATCCGCGGCCTATGCCGTTGCAGAAATGTTCCGGTGGCCGGAGGGACTGGATCGGCGCCCCGGTGAGGCCAAGGCCTTCTATGGCACGATCGCTGTCGCGACCCTCGGCAGCCTCGCTCTCAGTTTCAGCGCCATCGATCCGATTCGTGCACTTTACTGG
>VAZZ01000045.1:0-3742 GCA_005884715.1 Alphaproteobacteria bacterium
GCCTCGATCTGGGTCTATCCAGTCATCGACGACTCGATCGACATTCAGGTCAATGAAAGCGACTGTCGAATCGACACCTATCGTGCCTCGGGCGCTGGCGGCCAGCATATCAACACGACCGACAGTGCCGTCCGCATCACCCATATTCCGACCGGCATCGTGGTCGCATGCCAGAGCGAGCGTTCGCAGCACAAGAATCGCGCGACCGCCTGGAAGATGCTGAAGGCCAGGCTCTACGAGATGGAGCTGCAGAAGCAGCAGGAGAAGATCGACGCCGCCAATGCCACGAAGACCGATATCGGCTGGGGGCATCAGATCAGGTCTTATGTTCTCCAGCCCTATCAACTGGTGAAGGATCTACGCACCGGCACCACCAGCACCAATCCGCAAGCGGTCCTTGGTGGCGACCTCGATGATTTCATGGCCGCATCGCTGGCGCAGCGTGTGCATGGTGACGGACCATCGCAGGTTGATGATATCGATTGAGGGTCTGAGGCCTTTTCAACCGACGGAATGATGGGTTAGCCTGCAGCATCCTAGATCGCGATCGTTTCAGATCGGTCGACCTGAAATGATGAACGTGATCGGGATATTAAGACTGGCGCGTGATCGGACGGAAAACCGGTATCCCAGGCAGGTGTCATGCTCAATCTCGAACCGCGTTATTATGTCGATCCCTCAATCTATGACCGTGAGTGCAGCGAGCTTTTCGCCAGGACCTGGCAATTGCTGGGACCGGCGTCGCAGGTTGCCGAGCGCGGTGAATACTGCGCCGTCGAGATCGCCGGCCACAAGGTGTTCGCGATCAGGGGCGGGGACGGCAAATTGCGCGGTTTCCGCAATCTCTGCCGTCATCGCGGTGCGCGGCTCCTCGAAGAGGGCAATGGCCGCTGCCCCACGATCCGCTGCCATTATCATCAGTGGGTGTGGGCCGATGACGGCCGTCTGATAAATGTGCCGTGGTTCGGCGAAGCTCCCGATTTCAAGCTCGAAGACTGGCGCCTGGCGGAGATCCCGGTGGCCGAATGGCGCGGTTTGCTGTTCATCGCCATCGATCCCGCGGTGACGCTCGAGGACCAATTGGCTGATGTCGTCGGCGAACTGGCCGGGGAGCCGATCGAGACATATGAGACATTGCGCACGGAGCGCATGGTGTTCGACGCCAATTGGAAGATCTATACGGACAATTTCGTCGAGGGCTACCACATCCCCGGTGTCCACCCGCAATTCTTCGCGGCAATAAATTTCGAGCAGTTCAAGACCACCGCGCATGACGGCCTGATCCGCATGACGGCGCCGCCGCGCGATGGCCTGTTCTATCGCGGCAAATGGCTGTGGATGTGGCCGAACTGGACCTTGTCGCTATTCGATGGCGGCATGAACACGTCGCGGATCAACCCTTTGGGAGTGGACCGGACGGAACTCATCTATCATTTCTATTTCGCCGATATTTCGGATGCCAGGGCCAAGGAGCGTGACGACCTGGTTGCCCGCAACCTCGCTATCGTCCGCGAGGACTTTGAAATCTGTCTCGAGACGCACAAGAACTATGCTTCGGGCGCCTATTCGCCGGGGCCCCTGTCGCCTCGCCATGAGGCGGGTGTCGCCTATTTCCAGGATCGCATAAGGCATAGTCTGGGCCTCTCGGCGACGTGATGCTTGCCCCTGACAGGGACCTTGATTTATAGGGAGAATCCTCGAAAACTGGCGGCATGAGGGGTGCATGCCGGGCAATCGCGGGGACTCCGGCACCCGCCATTGTTTGGCCGTCATTGATGGGCTTATCCTCACAGCGGATGCTTTCCGTCGAGGCAGGTCAGCTTTGGCGCCAGGAAAGCGTCCATGTAGGACGGTGCGAGCCGTCGACGCGTGGCGGTGAATAGGCGAAATTTTCAGTCGGGGCTGCGCAGTTTGCGGCGATTTTGGAAAACGACGGCGCTGGTTCTTTTGGGTCTCGTGGCGATCGTCGTCGTCGCGGGCGGAGCATTTTTCATCCGGCTGATGACCGGACCGGTTTCGCTGGATTTTATGCGTGACCGCATCCAGACACAGATCAATTCCAATCTCGGGGGCCTCCGCGTCAGGCTTGAGGGCGTGCTGATCGAGCGCGACGCCAAGACCGGCATGCCGCATTTCCGGCTGCGCAATGTCGAACTCACCAATCCCCAGGGCGAAGTCATTGCCCGCGCACCCAAGGCGGCGATTGGTGTCGACGGAAGCGAATTGATGAGCGGCACCGTAGTACCGAAGCAGATCGAACTGATCGGCCCGCGTATCGTTGTCAGGCGCACGCTGGACGGCGGCTTCAAGCTCGGCTTCGATGTGCATCGCGCACCTGATGCTGCGAATAGGGCCACCGGCAAATCCAGCCAGGAAACAAATGTTCAGCAGATCGCCCCGGAAACCCAGGGCGCCACGGTCATCGATTTCCTGAGCGGCACGATGGCTGGCGCCGAGAGGGCGAGCGCCACGATCGCCAGCCTCGACAGTATCCTGGTCAGCGATGCTGCGATCCAGCTCGTCGATGAGATCAACGGCACCAGCTGGAACGTCCCCAAGGCGAGCCTCGCCTTCAAGCGCATGCCCTATGGCTTCACCCTGTTTTCCGAGGCCGCGATCGCCAGCAGCGGCGACAAACCCTGGCGCGCCGAGGTTTCGGCGAGCTATCGGCTGGAGCGTAAATCCTTCGCGGTCTCGGCACGCATCAGCGATCTCGTTCCCGCCGATATCGCCGATGATATTTTCGCGCTGTCGAAGCTTGCCCAGGTGAAGCTGCCGCTTTCCGGTCATGTCGAAATGGAAGTCAACGAGAACGCCGACATCCTCAGCGGTTCGGCCGAATTCACGGCATCGGCCGGTGAAGTCGGTTTGCCGGGTTTCATTGCCGAGCCGATCGCGGTCGATGAAGGCCTGCTGCGCCTCGATTTCGATCCCAAGACCGGCGGTATGGTCATCAGCGACTCGACCCTGCTGATCGGTGGCACACCGGCGCAGATCGCCGGTCGCCTCACCCCGCTGCGCGAGGCCGATCGGCGGCTCAAGGCACTCAAGATCGAGATCAATGCCCGCAATCTGAGCCTCGATCCCAATGCAATCGTCAAGGACCAGATCGCCATTGACCGGGTGGATTTCGTCGGCATTGCCTCGGCACGCGAGGCGCGCTTCGACGTCGAGGACGCGGTGATCATGGCCGGCAATGCCGGCGTCAGGTTTCGCGGGACTTTCACCGGCGGCGGCCGCTCGGTCGGCATAAGGCTGGCGGGGCGCATGCGCGATGTGTCGGCGCCGATGCTGAAAAGGCTGTGGCCCCCGATCATTGCGCCCAACACGCGCAAATGGGTCAATACGAATATTCTTGCCGGGCGCATCACCGATGGCGAGTTCGCCATCAACCTTCCCGTCGATGGGCTGGCCGAAGGCCTCGACAACAAGTTTATACCCGATGGTGCCATCTCGGCGCGCTTCGGGCTCGAGGATGTGACCACGACCTATTTCGGCGGGCTGCCGCCGATCAGCAACGCCTCGGGCGAGGGTACGCTGGGGGGCGACACCTTCGCCCTCAGGCTGGATAAGGGCATGGTCACGGTGCCGTCCGGCAAGACGGTCGATCTGAGCAAGGGCACGCTCAAGATGACCTCGCTGCTCGCCCCCATGACGCCCCTCGATATTCATCTCGAGGGCAAGGGCGATGTGCCGGCCTTCATCGAATATCTCGATCTCGATCCCCTGAATCTCGTCAGCA
>VAZZ01000045.1:3771-15754 GCA_005884715.1 Alphaproteobacteria bacterium
CTGAAGCAGATCGTCAGCCGCGACGATGTCAAGGTTTCCGCCCAGGCGAAAATCAGGGACGCCGGCTTGAAGGGAGCTCTCGACGGCGTCGATTTGAGCAACGGCCTGATCGACCTCAAGATCACCGAGGGTTCCATCCGGGCGCAAGGCACCGGCAAGCTCAATGATATCGGCGCCAAGATCACCTGGTGGCGCGACGGTGGTCCGGAAAACCCACAGAACGCCGTCATCGAAACTGAGCTCGACGCCAAGGAGCGGGACGCGATCGGCGCCAAGGTGAATGACTATGTGAGTGGTCCGGTCAAGGTCAAGGTGATGGTGCAGGGTTTCCGCGACGAGATCGGCAAGATCAAGGTCGATGCCGATCTCTCCAAGGCATCGCTGCGCCTGGGAGCCATCGACTGGTGGCGACCGCCCGCGCCAAAGACAACGGCGAGCTTCGACTATGTTCCGGGCCAGGGCAAGGCCGGCCGGATCGACAATCTCACCGTCAAGGGCGACGGTTTCCTGCTCAAGGGCCAGATCGCGATAAACGACAAGGGCAGTGTATCGGAAGCGAAATTCCCGACCGTCGTTCTCAACGAGGATAATCGCTTCGGCGTGGTTGTTTCGCAGGGCGACGATGCGACGAATGTGTCGATCAACGGCGTGAGCTTCGACGCGCGGCCGCTGATCCGCTCGCTGTTCTCCAGCCGCCCGGCAGCGACCGATGAGGGAGCAACCAAGGACAAAGGCAAGAGCCCATTGATCGTCGATGCGGTGGTCGAGAAGGTCTATGCGCATCGCGGCGAAGTCGTGACCGGGGTGGCCGGAAGCTTCGTGCTGCGCGATGGCTATGTGGAGCGCTGCACACTCAACGGCACCTTCTTCAGCGGCCAGCCGATCACCATACGCATTGCTCCCGCCGATGATGGCGGCCGCGACCTGCGCATCGCCGGCCGCGACGCCGGTTCGGCGCTGCGAGCCGCCAATCTCTATTCCAAGGTCGCCGGCGGCCAGATCGATTTCGCCGCGCGGCTCGGCGCCGGCAGCGATTCGAGCGTACATAACGGCAACCTGACATTGCGCGATTTCGAAGTGCGCGACGAAGCAGCTTTGGCCGAGCTCGACCAGAAGGGCAGGCCGAAGAAGGCTGGCCCGCGCAGGGGCGGGGTGCTGTTTTCGAGATTGACACTGCCCTTTACCAGTGATGCGCGCTTCATCCGCATCGGCGATACGCTGGTCAAGGGGCCTGAACTCGGGGCCACCGCACAAGGCCTCATCCGCAAGATGGATGGCGCCATCGACATCGACGGCACGATCATTCCCGTCTATGCGCTCAATTCGGCGATCGGCGAGATTCCCATACTTGGCGACATTCTCACCGGCGGAAAGGGGGAAGGCATCTTTGGCCTCACCTATGCGCTTGGCGGCACGATGGCGCGGCCGCGCTTCCAGGTGAATCCGGTCTCGGCCATCGCACCCGGCATCCTGCGCAAGTTCTTCGAATATGGCAGCGGCGGCCCACCGATCAAGCGGCGTGAACGGGCTAACTGACTGCGTGCGAACTCAAATCGCGCCTTAACTCCTCAGGGTGCCCCCGCAGGAGGTCCCCGTGAGAGTCACGATGCCGCCTTGAGCAGCACGTGCTTCTTGCGGCCCATCGACAGCTTGATGACGCCATCCTGATTGAAGGAACGCTCGGTGAGTTGCGCCTTGTCATCGCTCACCGCTTCGTCATTGACACGAATGGCGCCGCCCTGGATCTGCCGGCGCGCATCGCCATTGGATGAAGCAAGCCCGGCCATGACCAGCGCCTTGAGGATGCCGACGCCGTCGCGAAAATCGGCCGCCGGCACGTCGATCGTCGGCAGGCCTTCGGCAGCGTGGCCTTCCTCGAAGGTCCGGCGTGCCGTTTCGGCAGCCTCGAGGGCCGCATTCCGGCCATGCAGGAGGGCGGTCGCTTCCGTCGCCAGCGTCTTCTTGGCGTCGTTGATCTCGGCACCGCCGAGCTTCTCCAGCCTGTCGATCTCGCCGAGCGGCAGCGTGGTGAAGAGCTTCAGGAAGCGGGCCACATCGGCATCTTCGGTGTTGCGCCAGAACTGCCAGTATTCGTAAGGCGAGCGTCTTGGCGCCGGAAGCGAGCGTGATGAGCGGCGTCGTCAGCGCATAGAGCTGATGCGTGCCCATGCGCCGGCCGAGATCGACGCCGGTGACGATATTGCCCCACTGATCGGAGCCGCCCATTTGCAGATTGGTGCCGTAGCGGCGCGCCAGCTCGGTGAAATCATAGGCCTGCAGGATCATGTAGTTGAATTCGATGAATGACATTTCCTGGTCGCGTTCGAGCCTGAGTTTCACCGAATCCATTGTCAGCATGCGGTTGATCGAGAAATGCCGGCCGATATCGCGCAGCATGTCGATGTAATTGAGCCGGGTCAGCCACTCGGCATTGTCGACCATGATGGCGTCCTTGGGCCCGTCGCCGAACTTCAGGAACTTGGCGAAGACGCTCTGTATGCCGCGCTTGTTGTCTTCGATCTCCTCCACCGACAAAAGCCTGCGGCCTTCATCGCGGCCGGACGGATCGCCGACCATTGTGGTGCCGCCGCCCATCAGTGCGACCGCCTTCTGGCCGGTCGCTTGAGCCCAGTGGAGCAGCATGATCTGGACGAGCGAGCCCACATGCAGCGACCTCGCCGTGCAGTCGAAACCGATATAGGTGTTGACCTCGTTCTTGGCCGCAAGTCGGTCCAGCCCGTCAAAGTCGGAACATTGATGGATGTAGCCGCGGGCGGAAAGCGTGTTAAGGAACTCGGACGAAAACTTGCTCATGAACGGGCCTGCTTTTGGCGAAAGCGGGCTCTTACCACGGGAAAAGCGCGTGTCAAAACTCTACACCGCCCTGGGGCTGATGTCGGGGACATCGCTCGACGGACGTCTATGTCCTACAAGCCTCCCTCGACCTCGAGCGGGCGCATCTCCCGAACGAAGCCTTCTGGCATCTCGGTCTCTCGGCCGTGATCGAAGAAGCGCATGGCGCGATATCCTACTGGGCGCTGAAGCGTCCGCCGGGACGGGCGGATTTCCATCATTCCCATTGCTTTGCGCTTAAGCTTGCCCCAGCGTATCCAATCATGAAATTCGGAATCGACCGGCTCATCGCCGAGCCAAAATTGCGCGCGCCGCTCACGGGACGCCGCGTGGCTCTGCTTGCGCATCCGGCCTCCGTCACGCGCGACCTGACGCACTCGCTCGATGCGCTTGGCGCATGCAACGACGTGAAGCTCACCGCCGCCTTCGGCCCGCAGCACGGGCTGCGCGGCGACAAGCAGGACAACATGATCGAGTCGCCGGACTACCGCGATCCGGTCCACAACATCCCGGTCTTCAGCCTGTACGGCACAGCGCGCAAACCGACGGATGCGTCAATGGACACATTCGACGTGATGCTTGTCGATCTGCAGGATCTGGGCTGCCGCATCTACACGTTCATCACCACACTCAGGAACTGCCTGGAGATGGCGGCGAAGCACAAGAAATCGGTGTGGGTGCTCGATCGCCCAAACCCGGTCGGACGGCCCGTTGAAGGTCTCACGCTCCGCGCGGGCTGGGAGAGCTTTGTCGGCGTAGGCCCGATGCCGATGCGGCATGGGCTCACGCTCGGCGAGCTCGGCCTGTGGTTCGTGAGGCACTTCAAGTTCGATGTCGAGTATCAGATCATCGAGATGGAAGGCTGGCAGCCCGACGCAGCGCCCGGGTTCGGCTGGGAGATCGGCGAACGCAACTGGGTCAATCCGAGTCCCAACGCGCCCAATCTGTGGATGGCGCGCGCCTATCCCGGCACGGTGATGCTCGAAGGCACAACGCTGTCCGAAGGACGGGGCACGACACGGCCTCTCGAGCTGTTCGGCGCGCCCGATATCGACGCGCGCCGCCTTATCGCCGAGATGCGCGAGCTGATGCCGCAATGGCTCAACGGCTGTGGGCTCCGCGATTTCTGGTTCGAGCCGACCTTCCACAAGCATGTCGGTAAGCTCTGCAACGGCGTGCAGGTCCACACCGAAGGCCCGGGCTACGATCACCAAGCGTTCAAGCCATGGCGCATCCAGACGCTCGCGTTCAAGACGATCCGACGCCTGCATCCGGATTATCCGCTGTGGCGCGATTTTCCCTATGAGTACGAAAGCGGCCGGCTCGCCATTAACGTCATAAACGGTAGCCCGCTCCTGAAAGAGTGGGTCGACGACAACGCCGCGACACCGCACGACCTTGACGCGCTCACCACGCCCGATGAACAAGCGTGGCTCGTCGAACGGCAACCATATCTGCGCTACTGAAGCGCTTCAGAAATCCGGCGTCGTGTCCTGCGGGACCGCGACGTTCATCCCCGGCCAGTACTCGACGATGTTCTCGGCACAGTTTTGCCCGGACCAGGGCAACCGCGGGCGGAAAGCGTGTTAAGGAATTCGGACGAAAACTTGCTCATGAGCGGGCCTGCTTTTATCGAAAGCGGGCTCTTACCAAGGGAAAAGCGCGTGTCAAAACTCTACACCGCCCTGGGGCTGATGGCGGGGACATCGCTCGACGGCATCGACATCGCCCTCATCAAGACGGATGGCGAGGCACTCGTCAGCCGCGGGCCGTCGCGCACCTACCCTTACGTCTCCGAGCAGCGCGCGATCCTCAAGGATGCATTGAAGGATGCGCTGGCGATCAAAGAGCGGCGCGAGCGCCCCGGCGGCCTCGCCCAAGTCGAATGGTCGCTCACCGAATGGCACGCTCTGGCGGTTGAATCCTTTTGTCGGGATTTCGGCCTAACCAGTTCAGATATCGATGTAATCGGTTTCCATGGCCAGACTGTCCTGCATCGCCCGGAACAACGGCTCACGGTTCAGCTGGGTGACGGTCCGTTGCTGGCGCGCCGCTTCAAGACCAGGATCGTCCATGATCTGCGCGCCGATGACATCGCTGCCGGCGGTCGGGGTGCTCCCCTGGTACCGGTCTATCACCGGGCGCTGGCCTCAAGCCTTGAAGTGCTGCCATTGGCTTTCCTCAATATCGGCGGGGTCAGCAACGTCACCTGGATCGGCCCGGATGGATCGCTCCTCGCCTTTGATACCGGGCCCGGCAATGCGCTCATCGACGACTGGGCACTGAAGGCGACGGGGAGCCCCTGCGACAGGGATGGCCGTCTCGCTTTTTCAGGACGCGTGAACGAAGCGGCCCTTGCCCAGTTCCTGGGGGATTCCTTCTTCGAGGAGCAACCGCCCAAATCCCTCGACCGCGACTATTTCGCCAGTCTCGATCTGACGGGTCTGAGCCCTGCCGATGGTGCGGCGACCTTGACCGCTTTCACGGCACGTTCCGTTGCCATGTCACGCGTGTGGTTTGCGGCCGATCCCAAATGCTGGGTAATCTGCGGCGGTGGGCGCAAGAACCCTGCTTTGATGGCGGCCTTGCGCGGCGCTCTGGGGCTCGGCCCGGAGGCCATCATTCCTGCCGAGGCGGCAGGCTTCAATGGCGACTCCATGGAGGCGGAAGCCTGGGCCTATCCGGCGGTGCGCAGCCTCCGGCAATTGCCGATCACTTTTCCGGGCACGACCGGGGCGCCCAAGCCGATGACTGGTGGTGTCATAGCGGAAGCCTGAATGATTGCGGCGCACTATTGGCGATAGGGATCGACATGATGTGCGTGAGCGTCAATGTCAGACCGATGGCGACGGGCCAGGGCGCCCGCATCATTGGTGCTCATCACGCGGCAGATCACAAGGACGACATTCCCCTAACGCTGCATGTCACAGGGTCCCTATGTACCAAAAGGATTTAGGCTGCTCGATCTTGTTGACCCGCCCTCGCCAGGTATCTAGAACCGCTCTAACCGATGATAGCCGGAGAAATCTGCCATGGATGTAAAGACCGAGGACAAGAGCGCGGGCAAGTGCCCGTTCACGGGCGGCACGCGCGGACACAGGAACCCCGACTGGTGGCCGGACGCGCTTGACGTTTCGGTTCTTCACCGGAACTCCAATTTGTCCGATCCGATGGGCGAGGCGTTCGACTACGCCAAGGAGTTCAAGACTCTTGATCTCAACGCCGTGATCAAAGACCTGCGAGCCCTGATGACGGATTCGCAGGATTGGTGGCCGGCCGATTTCGGTCACTACGGCGGTCTGATGATCCGTATGGCATGGCACAGTGCGGGCACGTACCGCATCACCGACGGCCGCGGCGGCGCCGGCGCCGGCCAGCAGCGTTTCGCGCCCCTGAATAGCTGGCCTGATAATGCGAACCTCGATAAGGCGCGCCGTCTGCTATGGCCGATTAAGCAGAAATACGGCCGGAAAATCTCGTGGGCTGACCTGATGATTCTCGCCGGCAATGTCGCGCTTGAGTCGATGGGCTTTAAGACGTTCGGTTTCGCCGGCGGCCGTGCCGACGTTTGGGAGCCTGAGGAGCTCTACTGGGGTCCTGAGGGGACGTGGCTGGGCGACGAGCGCTACAGCGGTGAGCGTCAGCTAGCGGAGCCACTAGGTGCGGTGCAGATGGGTCTGATCTATGTCAATCCGGAAGGCCCGAACGGCAACCCGGACCCAGTCGCGGCGGCCAAGGACATCCGCGAGACGTTCTTCCGTATGGCGATGAATGACGAAGAGACCGTCGCGCTGATTGCCGGGGGCCACAGCTTCGGCAAGACGCACGGTGCTGGCGATCCATCCCTGGTCGGACCGGAACCAGAAAGCGGCGCCCTTGAGGATCAGGGCTTAGGTTGGAAGAGCAAGCACCGCACCGGCGTCGGCGCCGATGCCATCACCGGCGGTCCGGAAGTCACTTGGACGCAGACACCGACGAAGTGGAGCAACCTTTTCTTCAAGAACTTGTTCGAAAACGAATGGGAGCTGACAAAGAGTCCGGCGGGTGCAAAGCAATGGCGGGCCAAAAATGCGGAAGCCGCAATACCCGACGCATTCGACAAGACGAAAAAGCACGTGCCGACCATGCTGACCACCGATCTCTCGCTGCGGTTGGACCCGGCCTATGAGAAGATCTCGCGGCGCTTCTATGAGCATCCGGA
Source organism: Alphaproteobacteria bacterium (assembly GCA_005884715.1). Lineage (GTDB taxonomy): Bacteria > Pseudomonadota > Alphaproteobacteria > Rhizobiales > Aestuariivirgaceae > Taklimakanibacter. The sequence goes on from VAZZ01000045.1 coordinate 10,826, forward strand.
TCAGTTCGCCGATGCGTTTGCGCGCGCCTGGTTCAAGCTCACGCACCGCGACATGGGTCCGATCGCGCGCTATCTCGGCCCGCTCGTGCCGAAAGAGCAACTGATATGGCAGGACCCGATCCCAGGCTCTGAAGGCCAAGATTCTCGCGTCCGGCCTGTCTGTGTCCCACCTGGTTTCGACGGCGTGGGCTTCGGCATCAACGTTCCGCCGCTCCGACAAGCGTGGTGGCGCGAACGGCGCGCGCATCCGCCTGGCGCCTCAGAAGGACTGGGAGGTCAATCAGCCCAAGGATCTCGCGACGGTGTTTCAGAAGCTCGAAGCGATCCAGAAGGAGTTCGGCAAAAAGGTTTCGCTTGCCGATCTGATCGTTCTCGGCGGCAACGCCGCGATCGAAAAAGCTGCAAAGGACGCCGGCGTCCAAGTAAAAGTCCCCTTCACCCCGGGACGCATGGATGCGTCGCAAGAGCAGACCGACGTCGCCTCCTTTGCCCCGCTCGAACCGCGCGCCGACGGCTTCCGCAACTACATTAGCGGCAAGAAGCAGTTCATGGCACCTGAGGAGGCATTGGTGGATCGGGCACAATTGCTGACGCTGACGGCGCCGGAGATGACAGTCCTCATCGGCGGACTGCGCGTCCTCGGGGCAAACGCCGGCCAGACCAAGCACGGCGTCTTCACCAAGAAGCCGGAGACGCTGACGAACGACTTCTTCCTCAACCTGCTCGACATGAGCATCTATTGGCAGCCGGTCGCCGGCTCCGATGGCGTATATGAGGGACGCGACCGCAAGACGAACGCAGTCAAGTGGACCGGCACGGTCGACCTTGTCTTCGGCTCGCATTCGCAGCTCCGCGCGTTCGCTGAAGTGTATGGCTGCGCCGATTCGCAGGCGAAGTTCGTGAAGGACTTCGTGGCGGCATGGACCAAGGTGATGAACGCCGATCGCTTCGATCTCGCCTGACTCAAAGGGTTCTCGACATTAAGCTGGGCCCGAGCCAAACCGATGCCCAGGATGATGTTGGACGGCGAGAAGGTCGCTTGCGGCGGGCATTCCGCATGCGGCCACACTTTGGTGAGATCGAAGGTATCCCGGCAGGCCTAACCGGCCTCAGCCTTCGCGCGCCAGCCTCTTGTCGAGATAGGTGGCACAGATCTTGGTCAGGTCATCAATCCTGTCCTGGAAGAAGTGGTTGGCACCCTGCATCACCTTGTGCTCGATCACGATGCCCTTCTGGGTCTTGAGCTTGGTCACCAGCGTATTGACGGCTTCAGGTGGTGTCACGGTGTCCTTATCGCCATTGACGAAGAGGCCCGATGCCGGGCAGGGGGCGAGGAACGAGAAGTCATAGTGCTTGGCGAGGGGGGCGACGGAAATAAAGCCCGAGATTTCCGGCCGGCGCATCAGAAGCTGCATCGAGATCCAGGCGCCGAAAGAAATGCCGGCAATCCAGCAGATCTTCGCCTCGCGATTATGCGCCTGCAGCCAATCCAGCGCCGAAGCCGCGTCGGAAAGCTCCCCGGCGCCATTTTCGAACAGACCCTGGCTCCTGCCGACGCCGCGAAAGTTGAAGCGAAGCACCGAGAAGCCGCGCTGGGCAAACATATAATAGAGCGAATGCACGATCGGATTGTTCATCGTGCCGCCGAAGCTCGGATGCGGGTGCAGGAGGATTGCGATCGGGGATCCCTGGGCTTTCGAGTGGTGGTAGCGCGCTTCGATCCGGCCAGCCGGCCCATTGAAAATCACTTCAGGCATGAGCGAATGTCGATCCTGTTCTGGATATGGCGGTCATTTAAAATCGGGTGAGATCCGGCGAAATAGTTGACTCCGGTAGTCGGATATTCTATTTTCCCTGTTTAGAATTGTTCAAAGGAAATAGACTCCCTCGGACGCCGGGCGAGGCCGGTCCTTAGCACGGCCGAGGGGGTGAATGGCAAGTTTTCTCAACGCGGCGGCAGCGGAAAAGCAACTATGAAACTTTCAACCAAGGGTAGATATGCTGTGATGGCCATGGTCGATATCGGCCAGAATGGCGAGGGCCGGACCGTTTCGCTGGCCGAGATCGCCGAGCGCCAGGACATCAGCCAGGAATATCTCGAACAGCTCTTTGTCAAGCTGCGCAAGGCGGGTCTGGTGCTGAGCGCTAGGGGCCCCGGCGGCGGCTACCGGCTGGCCCATCCGGCCGGCGATATCGTCATCTACGACATCATCGCCGCGGTCGACGAGCCAATGAAAATGACGCGCTGTGAGGGCGACGCGGTGGAAGGCTGCGTCAGGGGCGAACGCTGCAGCACCCATGATTTGTGGTCCTCGATCGGCCGGCAAGTGAATACTTTCCTCGCCAATGTCACGCTCGATGATGTGGTGAACCGGCGCAATCTGGCGCTTGAGGCATCTATTCGCCAGGCCAAGGCGCGCTATGTACCCAAGGCGCGAAATGAGGTCGATGCGCATATATCTTGACCATAATGCCACGAGCCCGCTGCGCGAGAGTGCCAGAAACGCAATGCTCGCCGCACTTGAGCTGCATGGCAATGCATCCTCCATTCATGCGGAGGGCCGCAAGGCGCATGCACTTCTCGATGACGCGCGTGAGGCCATCAGCAGGGCGGTGGGGGCGATCGCCCCCATGGTCGTGTTCACCTCGGGCGGCAGCGAAGCCAATAATCTGGCGCTCAAGGGGGCACCGGTCAGGCGCCTGATCGTCTCCACCATCGAACATCCATCGGTGCTCGAGGCGGCCAAGGTATCGGGCAAGCAGGTGGATATCGTCCCGGTTGATGGCCAGGGCATCATCGATCTCTTCGCCCTCGATCAGCTTCTGGCGAGAGGACCCAAGACCCTGGTCAGCGTCATGCTCGCCAATAACGAAACAGGCGTCATCGAACCGGTGCGCGATGTGGTAGCCGTGGCGCATAGACACGGCGCCCTGGTGCATTGCGATGCGGTCCAGGCTCTTGGCAAGATCGCCGTCAATTTCGGCCTCCTGGGCGTCGATCTCTTGAGCGTGTCGGCACACAAGCTCGGCGGACCTTGGGGCGCCGGGGCTCTCATTATCCGCGATGGCCTGGCGCTCTTTCCCCTCATCCATGGCGGCGGCCAGGAATTACGCCGGCGCGCCGGTACCGAGAATATCGCCGCGATTGCCGGTTTTGCCGCTGCTGTTCAGGAAAAAATACTTGAAATCAAGAGTTTGCGTGACTATCTTGAATTGAGGCTTGAAGGCACGAAGATCTTTGGCGCTGAGGCCGAGCGGCTGCCCAATACCAGTTGCTTCGCCATGCCTGGACTTGCCGCCGAAACGGCGCTCATGGCGCTCGACCTTGCCGGTTTTGCCGTTTCCTCGGGCTCGGCCTGCTCTTCCGGCAAGGTGGCGAAATCGCATGTGCTGGCGGCGATGGGCATTGCGCCCGATCTCGCAAGCTCCGCCATCCGCGTCAGCCTGGGCTGGACGACGACGCCACAAGACATTGAACAGTTCATCTCCGCCTGGGCGAAGCTCATCGCGCGGCGGAAAGCGGCATAGGAAGAAGAAAATGGCCGATACCGACACAATCGAACTCGTCAAGGATATTGACGTCGACAAGTACAAATACGGTTTCATCACCGATATCGAATCCGACCTGGCGCCCAAGGGCCTTAATGAGGACATCGTTGCCTTCATCTCGAACAAGAAGGGCGAGCCGGCCTGGATGCTCGAATGGCGGCTTGAGGCCTATCGGCGCTGGCTCCAGGTTGATGAACCGACCTGGGCGAAGATCAAGCATCCGAAGATCGATTTCCAGGATCTGCATTATTATGCAGCGCCGAAGAGCATGTCGGGGCCGAAGAGCCTCGATGAGGTCGATCCGGAGCTGCTGAGGACCTATGAGAAGCTCGGCATCCCGTTGCGCGAGCGGGAAGTGCTGGCGGGCGTCGAGCGCACGAGGGTCGCGGTCGACGCGGTGTTCGATTCGATCTCGGTCGTCACCACTTTCAAGGACGAACTTGCCAAGGCCGGCGTCATCTTCTGCTCGATCTCGGAAGCGATCCGCGAGCATCCGGAACTTGTAAAGAAGTATCTGGGCTCAGTCGTCCCGCAGGGCGACAATTTCTATGCCGCCCTCAATTCGGCGGTCTTCTCCGACGGCTCCTTTGTCTATGTGCCGCCCAATACCCGCTGCCCGATGGAGCTTTCAACCTATTTCCGCATCAATGAGAAGAAGACCGCCCAGTTCGAGCGCACGCTGATCATCGCCGACAAGGGGTCCTATGTGTCCTACCTCGAAGGCTGCACCGCGCCGACGCGCGATGAGAACCAGCTTCATGCCGCGGTGGTTGAATTGATCGCGCTCGATGATGCCGAGATCAAATATTCGACCGTGCAGAACTGGTATCCGGGTGACAAGGAAGGCAAGGGCGGCGTCTTCAATTTCGTGACCAAACGCGGCGACTGCCGTGGGCGCAATGCCAAGATCTCCTGGACCCAGGTCGAGACCGGCTCCGCCATCACCTGGAAATATCCGAGCTGCATCCTGCGTGGCGACAATTCGCGCGGCGAGTTCTATTCGATCGCTATTTCAAACGGTCGCCAGCAAATCGATTCCGGCACCAAGATGATCCATCTCGGCAAGAACACGACGAGCCGGATCATCTCCAAGGGCATTGCCGCGGGCCGCAGCGACAACACCTATCGCGGTCTCGTCTCGGCGCACCGCAAGGCGACCAATGCCAGGAACTTCACCCAGTGTGATTCACTGCTGATCGGCGATAAATGCGGCGCCCATACCGTGCCCTATATCGAGGCAAAGACGCTCACCGCGCAGTTCGAGCATGAGGCGACGACGTCCAAGATCTCCGATGACCAGATGTTCTACTGCCAGTCGCGCGGTCTGTCGCAGGAAGAGGCGGTGACCTTGATCGTCAACGGCTTCGTGCGCGACGTGCT
>VAZZ01000349.1 GCA_005884715.1 Alphaproteobacteria bacterium
AATTCAATCCGTCGCGCTATCTTGTGGGACTGGCGGGCGCGGTGGCAAAGTGTGGCGGCCGCATTTTCGAGCACAGCCGGGCTCGCCTCATCGATGAAGCAAGCCGTTGGCGTGTCGCAACGGGTGGGGGGACCGTGCACGCCGAAAACGTTGTCGTCGCCACCAACATGACGGTGAAAAGCCCGGTCGGGATGGCAAACCGCACCCAGCCGCGCTGCCACGTCGCCATGGCTTTCCGCGTCGATAATCCCTCACTGGTCGATGGCATGTTCATCGGCATCGACGATCCGACCCGTTCATTGCGAACCGGCCGCGACGGCGACGGTCATCTGCTCATTGCCCTCGGCCCCAAGTTCAATACCGGCCAGGATGGCGACGTGGCGGGAAGATTCATCGAGCTTGAAGCCTGGGTCCGGGATCATCTTTCCGTCGGCGAGGCGATCTGGCGCTGGTGCAATGAGGACTACGATACATGGGACCGCGTGGCCTATGCCGGTGCGCCTGATGAGGCCAAGGCCCCCGGATTTCATATCGCGACGGGTTTCAACGCCTGGGGCATCAGCAATGGAACGGCGGCGGGGATGATGATTGCAGATCTGATCTCGACTGGATCGAGCCCGTGGCAGCAGCTCTTCGATCCCACGCGAGCCTATCCCAAGGAATTCCACAAGAGCGGCGACAGCCAGTCGATTGTCGAAGAGATCGAAGATATTCCGCGCGGCGAGGGCGGTGTGATCACCAAAGGCGAGGCGAAGATCGCGATATGGAAAGACGACAGCGGCAGGCTCCATCCGCTCTCCGCGTCATGCACGCATAAGGGCTGCACGGTGACCTGGAACAATGCGGATCGAACCTGGGACTGTCCCTGCCACGGCTCCATTTTCGCCGCCCGAGGCTCGGTCATCCATGGCCCCGCCAGGGAACCGCTCCCCCCGGCAAAATTGTGAACGCCCGGAGCGACGGTCAAGCGGCTCGGGCAATCAGGATTTGCGTATCGCCATAAACACGCCGGTTGAGTTCGATTAGCTCGCGGGGACAAATCAGTTGCGCGTGCTCTGCTTCCTCGACCACGACGATGGCTTGCGGATTGAGCCAGCCACCATCAACCAGTGATTTCAGCGCTTTCGTGCCCAGATCCTTGTTGTAGGGCGGATCCGCGAAAATGAGGTCGAAGCCGGGCTGCGGCGCTGCGGGACCGAGCCTCGCCGCATCGCGCCGCCAGATCTTGCATTGTCCGATGAGGCCGAGTGCATCGGCATTGCGCGCGATGATGCCGCGCGCTTCGGCCGCATCATCGACGAACTGGCAGAAGCGGGCGCCGCGCGACAGAGCTTCGAGTCCCATGGCGCCGGTGCCGGCGAAAAGATCGAGGACACGAGCACCCTCGATCGAAAATCCCTCGATCCCATGCGCCAGGATGTTGAAGATCGATTCGCGCACCCGGTCCGATGTCGGCCGCATCGCCTGACCTTTGGGGCCCACGAGACCGTGACCTTTGAATTTTCCACCGATAATGCGCATAGGCCTCGCTTTACAGGCTGCGGCGGACTTCAGCCACACCGAAAAGCATGAGGAAGCTTCCGGCGATGCGATCGATCCACAGCCGCACCCGCTGACCAAGTGCGTGGCGGAAAATGCTGGTTCCACCAACAATGAAGCACCACCAGACAAGCGATCCGAGCGTGACGCCGGCGACGGTCGTGATGGCACTCGCCGGATCGAATCCCGATTTCGGCGCCAGCGCCGCGAAGATGGCGGCGAACATGATGATGGTCGGTGGGTTGGTGAGAGTCAGCAGCAGCGAGCCCCAGAAGGCGCGCAAAGTCGAGGCCTGAACGGGTGCGACGGCGCTGTCCACATTCTTCCGCCAGAAAGTCTTGAGCCCCAGATAAAGGAGGAACAGCCCGGCGGCGAGATGAAGCGGGCGGTCATAGGCCAGCATGAAGGTCGAGATACCGGTGAGGCCAAGCGCCGCGACCGCCGCGTAGAGGCCGTCGCCCGCGGCGATGCCGAAGCCGGTCGCAACGCCCTGCTGCCAACCGATGGTGAGGTTGCGCCGAATGCACAGGATGCTCATCGGGCCGACCGGGGCAGCGACCGCAAGGCCGAAGCCCATGGACGTCATGAAAATTGAGGAAAGGCTTGCAAGATCGGTCATCGAACTCTCCTTGGAAGGGAAGCGGGGAGTTCACATTTGGGCAGCCCCGCCTGGTTGATTGGCGGGCCTTGAGGCGGGATGGGAAGGAACTAAGGATTTGGCCTCGTCATCACACGCAAGAAAGCGCCCGCCCGTTGGTGTTGGGCGTCTTGTTGCGTGATGGCCGTTTTGCGCGTCATGGCGCGCCGCAATAGCACAACCGGCGTGAGGATCAAACCCGTCGCGCGGCTTTGCGCTTGCGATGATCCGGTCTCTTGTCGGGGATCGAGACTTTCCGCCCAAGCTGTTCGGCGAGCACCTTTGCCGGCACTTCGGCAATGCCGCCGCGCTCGAGATCGCCGAGCTGGAAGGGGCCGAAGGCGGTGCGGATGAGGCGGTTCACCTGAAGCCCCAGATGCTCGCAGATCTTCTTCACCTCGCGGTTCTTGCCCTCGCGGATAGCGATATTGAGCCAGGCATTGTCGCCCTGCGCCTTGTCGATCTTCGCCTCGATCGGCCCATAATGGACACCCTCAATCGTGATGCCGCCCTTGAGCTTTTCGAGCGCCGCCGGATCAGGATGGCCATAGGCGCGTACCCGGTAGCGGCGCACCCAGCCGGTCGCCGGCAGTTCGAGGAGCCGTGCCAGTTCCCCGTCATTGGTGAGAAGCAGCAGGCCTTCGGTGTTGATATCGAGCCGCCCGATCGAGATGACGCGCGGCAACTGCTCGCGCAGTGCATCGAACACAGTGCGCCGTCCCTCCGGATCCTTGTGGCTGGTGACGAGCCCGGCCGGCTTGTGATAGCGCCAAAGCCGGCTTTCCTCCTTCTGTGGCAAAGGCTGGCCGTCGATGCGGATGTCATCGCCCGGCTTCACATTCATCGCCGGCGAAACCAGGACCTTGCCGTTGAGCTTGACGCGGCCTTCGCCGATCAGCCGCTCCGCATCGCGCCTCGAGCACAGGCCGGCCCGGGCAATCGCCTTGGCGATCCGTTCACCTTCAAATGCGCTTTCCTTGACCATCGCAGCCCTTTCGCGTTCATGTGAGGGAAGCATGAACCACCCTAAACTGCCAGAACCGATGCCGCTGGCCTTTGCCGAGGCCGAATCAGCCGGTCAACGCGGCGAGGTTCCCATAGGCTGTGTCATTGTCGATCAGTCAGGCAATGTCATGGCAAAGGCCGGAAATCGTACAATCGAGCTGAAAGATCCGACCGCCCATGCCGAGCTCCTCGCCATCAGGGAGGCGGCCGCGAGGCTCGGCAGCGAGAGGCTTGCCGGCTGCGATCTTTATGTCACGCTCGAACCTTGCACCATGTGCGCCGCGGCCATTTCCTTCGCCCGCATCAGGCGGCTCTATTTTGCCGCCGGCGATGAGAAGATGGGAGCAGTCGAGCATGGGCCGCGGTTCTTTGCCCAGGCCACCTGCCATCACAGTCCGGATGTCTATGGCGGCTTGGGCGAAGCCCGCGGCCAGAAGCTGCTGAGGGATTTCTTCCAAAACCGGCGCTGAATCGTTTTCTCAGCCGATGCCGCTAAGCGATTCTTTCGATTCGCATTTCCAGCGCCCGCTTGAGCTCGTCCTTGGCTCTCGACGCGGCCTGAATCATTTCGCC
>VAZZ01000350.1 GCA_005884715.1 Alphaproteobacteria bacterium
GTCACCGACAAGGAGACGATGGAAGTCGTCGAGATGGTGCTGGCCGGCTCGATCAACAAAGCGATCGTCGGCTCGATCCAAGGGGCGGGCGGCCGTGCGGTGGGCATTTCCGGTAAGGACGGCAATCTCCTGGTCGTCGAGCGATTCACCAAGACCAAGCTCAACCCTGAGACCGGCAAGGAGGAGAAGATCGATTTCGGCTATGTCGGCGAACCGCATCGCGTCAATACCGAGATCCTCCAGACGATCATCAGGAGCGACGCCATTCCGGTGATCGCCCCCATAGGCGCGGGCCTCGATGGTGAGAGCTACAATGTGAATGCCGATACGGCGGCGGGCGCCATCGCCACCGCCTTGCATGCCAAGCGCCTCCTGCTTCTGACCGATGTGGCGGGTGTGCTCGACAAGAACAAGGAGCTCATCCACGAATTGACGCTCGCCGGCATCCCCAAGCTCATCGCCGAGGGCACCATTACCGGCGGCATGATTCCCAAGATTGAAAGCTGCGTGTCGGTGGTCGAATCGGGTGTCGAAGGGGTCATCATCCTCGATGGAAGGGTGCCGCACAGCGTGCTGCTCGAGCTCTTCACCCCGCATGGCGTCGGCACCCGCGTTTCGCGCTCGGGCGTATGAGGGGCTTCGCCCATATCGATACCTGGATCTTCGATCTGGACAACACGCTCTATCCGGCAAGCTGCCGGCTGTTCGACCAGATCGACGTCAGGATCGGCGCCTTTGTCTCGAAGCTGCTCGATATCGACCCGGCGGAAGCCAGGCGCATCCAGAAGGCCTATTTCTACGAATATGGCACGACCTTGCGCGGCCTGATGAGCGAGCATCAGGTGGCGCCGCAGGATTTCCTCGATTATGTACACGATATCGACCACTCCCCGGTGTCGGCCAATCAGCTGCTCGATGAGGCGCTGCACGCGCTTCCCGGCCGCAAGCTCATATTCACCAATGGCACGGTGATACATGCCCAGAAGGTGCTGGCGCGCATCGGCGTCACCCATCATTTCGGCGACATCTTCGATATCGTTCATTCCGACTATATCCCCAAGCCCGCCATCGGCCCCTATCGCAAATTCATCGCCGAGACCGGCATCGAGCCTGGGCGTTCGGCGATGTTCGAGGATATCGCCCGCAACCTCGAAGTCCCGCATGAGCTCGGCATGACCACCGTGCTGGTCACCTCGCCCGACAACAAGGATGCCCAGTATCTGAATGCGCTGCATGGCGGGGCGGGCGAGAAGCATGTCGACCATGTGACCGACGATCTTGCCGCTTTTCTGACCCAACTGGCCGCCGATCGCAATTGACTTGCCTGCCCGGGCCGCTAATTTGCCCGCCGTTTTCTGGGAGAGTGAAATGGCCGATCTGCAATCCACTATCGAAGCAGCCTGGGATGAGCGCGACAAGATCACGCCGAAGACCAAAGGTTCGCTGCGCAAGAGCGTGGATGAAGTGCTGCTCATGCTCGATCAGGGCAAAGCCCGCGTCGCCGAAAAGAAGGACGGCCAGTGGGTCGTCAATCAATGGCTCAAAAAGGCCGTGCTCCTGTCTTTCCGCCTCAGCGACATGACGCTCATCGGCGGCGCCCCGGGCAAGGCCAAATGGTGGGACAAGGTGCCCTCCAAATTCGATGGCTGGACCGCCATGCAATTCCGCAAGGCGGGCTTCCGCGCCGTGCCGGGTGCCATCGTGCGCCGTTCCGCCTATATCGCGCCTGGCGTCGTGCTGATGCCGTCCTTCGTCAATCTCGGCGCCCATGTCGATCAGGGCACCATGGTCGATAGCTGGGCGACGGTCGGGTCCTGTGCGCAGATCGGCAAGAATGTCCATCTCTCGGGCGGCGTCGGCATTGGCGGCGTGCTCGAGCCGATGCAGGCCGGCCCCACCATCATCGAGGACAATTGCTTCATCGGCGCCCGCTCCGAAGTGGTCGAAGGCTGTATCATCGGCGAAGGCTCGGTGCTCGGCATGGGCGTCTATATCGGCCAGTCGACCAAGATCATCGACCGCGCCTCGGGCGAAGTCTTCATGGGCCGGGTGCCGCCTTATTCGGTGGTCGTGTCGGGAAGCCTGCCGGGCAAGCCCTTGCCCAATGGCGATCAGGGTCCGAGCCTCTATTGCGCGGTTATCGTCAAGCGGGTCGATGAGAAGACCCGCTCCAAGACCGGTATTAACGAATTGTTGCGCGACTGAAAGTGGAGCTGGTCACGCCTGGTGGCTGAAGCGGGCTCGGCGGGCATCCTTCGTCAACAGCCGGAAGGCGTCGCTGCTGACATGGACGAGGCTCTTGTGATCTCCGCCCTCGAAATAGAGATCGGATACATCACCCAGGCTTTGGTCCAGGATCACCGGCACGCCATAGGCGGCGCCGACAGGCGGGATGGCGCCGGTCTCGCAATCATTGAAGAGCGTCGTGACCTCGCCTTCGGTCGCCAGCCCCAGGCGCTTGTCCAGGAGCTCTTGCAGTGTGCCCAGTTCGACCCGATGCGTGCTCGGCACGACGGCGAGAACATAGCCGAGTTCGTGGTGGACCACGACGGATTTGGCCACCTGGTTGCCGGGAATATGCGCCACCTCTGCCGACTGGCTGCTGGTTGCCGTGCGCGGATGGCTGACAACGTCATAGCGAACGCCTTCGCTATCCAAGAATTGCCGGAGTCTGGGCGCGATCGTCATCGTCAGCCTCCTCACTGGTGCGGATGCAGGAGCAGAACGAAGGACGGCTATTTTCGCCCTAGGGAGATCATTGTCAACTGCGGATGCGAA